>JBDNIX010000088.1:0-3147 GCA_041688045.1 Nitriliruptoraceae bacterium | reverse complement strand
GGGCCGGCCAGGACGACATCGAGCAGGTCGCTGTCGGCGAGCACGGCATCCGTGACGTGTACGACTTCGTGACGTTCCCCACTACCGGGTTTGAAGGCTTGGTCGCACCGTCGTCCTGAGCTGTGCGACATCGCATCCTGGACCAAGACGACAGGCGGCATCTACCGTGCCCGCGCACGTCGCCCGGACGCACGGTCCTCGCGGCGAAGAACCGGGGTCGTCACCCCCCGGTGCGGTCCTGCGGGCCAAGGGCCGCACTCGCGGGCGGCGTGCGATCGAGGTAGCCGCCGAGGCAGCACAGCAGCAGGGACCTACATCCTACGGTAGTCTTTCTCTACCTTCTACGGTAGGTTCCCGATGGATGTGTCCCCGTTCGAGTTCCAAGGGCCGGTTCCCCCTGAGCGGTTCCGGGGCCGTGATGACCTCATCGCAGACCTGACCGGGCGCGTGACCGAGCGGCGCGTTACCGCGCTGCTCGGCCCCCGACGCTTCGGCAAGACCTCGGTACTCAAGCGTCTGGCCGCTGACCTCACCGAGACGGCGACCGTGTACGTGGACCTCTATGGCGTCCAGACGATGGCCGATGTTGCCGCCCGCCTCGACCGCGCGCTGGTGCGCTCCGACGGCCCGTTCGCCCACAGCGCGGAGTCCATCGCCGCGACCGTCGGCATCAACCTCGGGCTGGTTCACGCTGAGTTCGCCAAGCCCCGCCGCGATCAGCCCGATGCCGCCATACGCCTGACCCAGCTTCTCGACGTGTTCTTGGAAACCGCCACCCGGGTGCCCGCCCTGCTCGTCATCGACGAGTTCTCCGATATCGGCCGCGTCGACAACGCCGCCGCACTGCTGCGCACGCAACTCCAGCACCACTACCGCGACGTCGGGTTGCTGTTCGCCGGCTCCCACCTGTCGACCATGCGTCAGATGTTCACCGACCGCGAGCAACCGTTCTACGGCCAAGCCGACATCGTCATCATCGGACCACTCGACGCCGCCACCATCCAAGCCATCATCCGCGAGGGTTTCGAGGCCACCGGCCGCAACGCCGGGGGCGTCGCCAGCCACATCCACCACCTCGCCGCCGGCCACCCACAGCGTTCGATGCTGCTCGCCGACACCGTGTGGCGCCACACCCCCCAGAATGCGGTCGCTGACGACCACTGGCCCGCCGCACTGGCCGCAGCCCGCGCACAGATCGACGTCTACATGCCCGCCATCCACGACGAACTCACCGTCAGCGAGCAACGACTGCTGCGCCTGCTCGCCGACGGCCAGCCACCCTACGGCGCGAAAGCGGAACAACTCGGCCTCACTCCGGGATCTGCCACCAACGCTCGCAAACAGCTCACCGAACGTGGCCACCTTCGCGATGACAACACACTGGTCGACCCCCTGTTCGCCGACTGGTTCCGCCGAACCCTGCCGCTGCCATGAACCGAGCCACAACCACCGCTGCAGTTCGGTTGCCAGACCTCTGACACGCCAAGACTTGAGCCGTTCGCGGACCCCGGAAACGGGTGCCGCTACCCCGGTCCTTGCGGCGAAGGACCGCACTGCGGGCGACGCGCTGACGTAACGCGCGGGCAGCGACAACGGGCGTTGCGCGCAACTCTGGGTTGCGGCTCCTGTGGCTCCACGCGGTCACTGACTCGGATGGCACTGCTGCTGAAGCGAGCTCGGGGGCGTCGTTCGACCGGTGCTGACGCCGTGATGCCAACCGCCTGGCATGCAGACGGTGAAGACGTACGGTAGGTTCTAGGGTGAAGACCGTGCAGACAGGGGACGTGATGCTGGCCGAGGCGACCTACCAGGCGGTACGAGACCGTCAGCAGCGCGAACCGGCCGTCGTCGAGCCTGTCCTCGCGCTCCTCGCCGACCCCGACCACGAAGGCGAGGTCACCGACGACATGCGGCGCATGGCCGCCACCCTCGCCGACCAGCGAGAGACCGCCGCCCTCGAAGCGTTCCTCGCCAACGCGCTTCCCACCAGCGAGGTGATCGACCGGGTCCGCAGCTGGAACGACCGGCGCACCGTCGCCTCAGCCCGCCGACGCCGCCAGCTGCTCGGCCTGACCGTAGGCCGCGAGACCTACCATCCCGACTGGCAGTTCACCCGTTCCGGGATCCGCCGCGACCTGGGCGCCGTCATCGGCCCGCTCCTGGACGCCGCAGCCGCCGACCCCGTCCTCGCCGACCAGATCATGCGCACCCCACAGCCCGAGCTCGACGGCAGGTCGCTGGCCGACCTGCTCGCTAGCCGCCGCACCGTCGAAGTGTTGACCCAGCTTGCCCACTACCGCGACGGGTACACCGCGTGACCGATGCGTTCGACCTGCCGGCCCAGCGGCCGGTAGGCCTACGGCGGCCACGGGCAGTCGAGGTGACGCTCACCCGTGTCGACTCCGGTAACCCTGCCACATGGTCATGGGCCGGATTCCCCCAGCCCTACCACCGGTTCGACCCGCTGTCGGGCAGCTTCCGTGTCCGCTACGCGGGCTGGACACCGCGGACCTCACTACGGGAACGCTTCCCCGAGCGGCGCATCCCCCACGGCGACGCCGACCTACGGCTGGTCACGCTGCGCGGCCGTGTCCGCATGCTCGACCTGACGTCCGAAATCGTGCTGGACGCGCTCGGCATCGACGACCGGATCTCGACCGGCCGCCAGCCGAAAATCCGCACCCCCGGTCAGCCCGACCCGTTCCTCGATGCCTGCGGCCGGATCACCGACCTGGTCGACGGCTGGTGGGACGACGTGCACGCGATCCGCTACCGGTCGCGGACCACCCCGACGCAAACCAACGTCGCGTTCTGCCAGCACGCCGACCTCGAGCCCGACGCTGTGCCACTGGCGGACGCGACCGACGTGCTGGTCCGAGCCGTGCTCGGCGACGGGTTCTCGGTGCCCGGCGCATGGCTGGTCTGACCGGACAACCGCGCCGGCTGCCGTCCCCACAAGCAAGTAGCCCAGGACACCTGCTGGCACCGCCGGAGTGCAGAACGCGAACGTGCTTCGAACGCGGCGGGACGCTTCCGCAAAAGAGCCGAGAACGGTTCTCAAACCACGCTGCAACCGCCGTAGTAGCTCGGTCGCCAGAGCCCTCCAACGGCGGGCCAGGAGTCGGCCGAAGCCTCGTAACCGATGGC
>JBDNIX010000457.1:0-3015 GCA_041688045.1 Nitriliruptoraceae bacterium | reverse complement strand
CGGAGAGTCGGCGCCTGCGCCGAGTTCGTGCAACGAGGTGGGTGGCCGTGGGGTCACCTTGCGGAGAGTCGGCGCCTGCGCCGAGTTCGTGCAACGAGGTGGGTGGCCGTGGGGTCACCTTGCCGGAGAGTCGGCGCCTGCGCCGACGCCGCGCGGGGAGCGGGGCATGGGCGCCGCGCCGGGGAGGCTGAAGCGGGTCAGGCGGGCAGGCCTTCGAGGAACGACCGGATCGCCGGGTTGACGATCTGCGGGTGCGTGAGGCTGGAGGCGTGTCCGGCACCCTCCACCTCGACGACCCCGCGGCAGTCGTCCACGGCGTCACAGATCTCGTGCGCGCGGCTGATGGGGATGGCGGTGTCCTGGCCGCCGTGGATCAGCAGGACCGGCATGGGCAGTTCCGGCAGACGGTCGCTGATGTCGTCGCGGTCCAGCAGCGCCGTTCCGGCGGGCGCCATCCGGGCCGGGTCCCAGTCGCGCCACTTGGCCGTCCACGTCGGCTCGAGGTCCCGATCGGCGATGATCAACCCGGCCACGGTGTTCCCGAGGTCGTCGAGGTAGCCGTGCTCGACCCAGGTGTCGATCATGACGCGGTACTCGGCGACCTTGTCGTCCGCTTCGGGTGGGGCCTGCGTGTCGATCAGGATCAGGGCACGGACCCGGTCCGGGTGCAGCAACCCCGCGCGCAGCGACAGGTACCCACCCTGCGACATGCCGCCGAGCACGGCCCGTTCGATTCCCAACACGTCGAGGATCGCGAACACGTCGCGGGCGCTGTCCCAGTAGGTGAAGGGCTCGCCGTCGAACTGCGTCTTGCCGAAGCCCCGTCCGTCCCAGGTGATCACGCGATAGATGTCGCGGAGCTCGGCGACCTGCGGGGCGAACATGTCGTGGTCCATGAGGAACCCGTGCGACAGAACGATCGGCGGGCCGTCACCACCCGTGTCCTGGATCCAGAACCGCTGTCCGTTCGCCTCGACGTACGTCATGTGTCGCTCCCTCGTCCGACCTGCCGGTGGGTGGACGCTAACGGGTACGGATCACGGCCCGCACGCGGACGGGCGGCGCCAGTCTCAGCCTGCCGGCTCCGGGTCGTACATGCCGGAGGCGGTGTAGCGCACGGACGGATCCCACAGGATCCATTCGCGAACGCCCGCGTCGTAGGTCGCCTGGATCTGTTCGCTCAGGTAGCCCTCGCGGGTGGGATAGCCCAACCGGATCGGGTAGTTGGAATCCTCCAACCACGGGACGACCCGTGCGCGCTTGCCCTCTACGGTCTGAAGCCACACCTCCAGCGAGGCGTCCAGGATCTCGTAGGGTGACATGAGCGGGTTCGCCACACCGTACTCGCCGGGTCCCCAGTGGCTCGGGTAGGTCATCGGCGCGACGTAGTCCAGGTGCTCCGCCATCCTCGGGATGTCCTGGGCGACGTCGTTGGGCCGGTCCGCCGAAATACCGTAGACCGAGGCGCCGTGCACCACGCCGTAGGGCGCGACCCGTTCCGACGCCATGCGGCTGAACTCGACGATGGCGTCGCGCGGATCGGTGTCGCCCAGCCCGGGGAAGCGGGCACTGGTGCCATCGGGTTTGCGGATGTAGTCCCACAGGATGTGATCGACGCCCCGCGATGCGGCTTCTTCAGCGATGTCGAGGTTGTAGTCCACCACGTCGGGGTGTGCGAAGTTCCCGAAGCCGGCGTAGCCGCCCGTGTAGAGCGAGCCGTCCTCGTTCTGGATCGCCATGTCCTCCTTGCCGTTGGCGAAGGCCCAGGTCGCCAGCACGGGGTCGGCAAAGGCCACGATCCGCCCGATGATCGGTACGCCCATGCCGTGCAGTTCCTCGACGACCGCTTCGAGGTCGAAGCTGCAGTCGGGCTCATCGGCGCCGATCTCGACCGCGAGCGGGACCTCTGTGTCGTACCCAACCTTGCCGGTTTCGTCCTTGAGGTCCAGTTGGATGGCGTTGATCTGTCCCGACTCGATCAGGTCCATCACCGGTTCGCGCAACGACGGCGCGGCCCAACCGCAGAACGACACGTGGACGGAGCGGATCTCGTCGACCTCCGCCCGCGAGGGCACGGTGACGAGGGCGAGTTCGGCGTCGCTGGAGTTTCCCGCCCGGTCGGTGGCGACCACGTCCAGACGCCCGTCCGGTGCCGAATCCAGCAGCAGCTCGAAGGCGCCGGTGTCGTCGGCGGCGACCTCATTGTCACCGATGCGCACGGTCGCGCCGGGTTCGGTCTCGCCGACGACCTCGAGCTGTTCACCGGCGACGACGGTGCCGCTCGGCTCGGGCATCGTGATGTCCGGTGCATCCGTGTCGACCGCGATCTGCCAGGCGGCGAGCTGCTCAGGTTCCGCGCCGGTCTGGTCGGTCGCGTCGTCGCCCTCCTCCGACGGAAGGGGGGTTGGCACGCTGACGAGGCTGATGGTGTGCTCGCCGTCGTCCAGGTCGCCGCCGCGCCAGAGCAGACGGTCGTCGGTCACCTGGGCGTCGCCGGTCCGATCATCGCCGTTGACGAGGACGCGCAGGTCGCCCAGCGGGTCGGTGTCCTGCGGATCGGGACCGGGATCGGTCCAGGACGCTGCCGCCTCGACCTGCAGATCCTCGAGGCCGTCCGCCCCGATGAAGGCGCCGTCGTCGGGGCCGGTGATGGAGAGCTCACGGGTCGCCTGCGGCTCGTCCTGACCGCTGCAGGCCGCGACGATCAGGAGGCCGGTGATCAGCGCGGAAAACCGGAGCAACCAGCCAGTGCGCGACGACGGGGGCTTGGCGACGGGAGCGTGTAGCGACATGGAGGTTCCAGGGAGCGGGTGGGGAGGGATCGGCCACGAATCGGCCACGAAGCGGCCGGTGGAGCGGCCGGGCAGTCGGCCGGTGAGACGGACCGACGGTACCGCCGCGGATGCGGCGACCAGCGGTCATTCGGCCGGGGGGATGTCGTAGTCGGCGATGATCCGGTCGGCGGCCACGCGGGCGATCCGGTAGGCGCCGGCGGTGGTGTAGTGGATGCCGTCG
>JBDNIX010000456.1:0-21598 GCA_041688045.1 Nitriliruptoraceae bacterium | reverse complement strand
GATCACCGATCAGGTAGCAGTTGGTCTGCCACCGACCGAGGGGCGCACCCACCACGAAGCGATCCGTCACGCTGTTCTCCTGGCCACACACGGCTGGCCACCGGTCGGGGGGCGACGCCGATCACGGCCCTCTGGGGCCCCGACGCTACAGACTCCGGGCTCGGCGGTGCCACCAGCGACCCGCCGCGGGAGCGGGATCCGTCAGTGGACCTGGTCCGTGCCGGCGTGCTTCGCGCGGTAGAGGGCGCGGTCGGCGGCCATGATCAGCGACCGGGGGTCGGGGACGTCGGCGAGGTCGGCCACACCGATGCTGGCGGTCACCACCAGCCCGTCCGCCAGCTGTCCCCAGTCGTGGTGGCGGATGCTGCGACGGAGTTCATCGGCGACCTGCCCGGCACGTCGCCGATCGCAGTCGGTCAACACCACGACGAACTCCTCGCCGCCGAACCGCGCGCAGACGTCACTGGGTCGCGTGCCGGATCGCAGCAATTCGGCGACCTGTTGCAACACGTCGTCGCCGACGGTGTGCGACCAGGTGTCGTTGACCTGCTTGAAGTCGTCGAGATCGAACATCAGCATCGCCAGCGGCGTGCCGCACGCCGGCTCGGGGACAACAAGCGGTTTGCAGCCCGCAACTCCACCACCCCGGCGCTGCTCAAGGGCCTGGTCGCCTGCCGGGCCTGCAGCTACGCCTACTACCGCACCTCGACCAAGACCTCCAAGCGATCCCGTGGACGGTGTCCGCGATCGCCAACGCACGGCTGCAGGTGGTGGGGATGTCTCGAGCTCGTCTGGTAGTCAGCTCGCAGGCCGGTGAAGCCCACCGAACAGCGCGCCGCCGATCTTGAGGACGTCCCGCAGCTCGCCGGTCAGGCTTCGACGGTGATGTCCAGCAGCACTGCGAGTTCCAGCACGAGCTGGTCGGGACGGCCGCCCTCATCAAGCAGTGGCCGCGGAGGACCGGAGGGGTCGGCAACCAGAACGCGCTGGTCAGCCGGGGGTGACCACACGACGGCTACCTCCACGGCAGTATGGGTCAGCAGCGCCGCTGCCAGCCCGCCGCCGCGGGCGTTGAGCGCGTCGCGGTGCATGGCGGCTTGGCGGGAGTGCCACACGGCCCCGTCGAACCCGGCGATGTGCAGCGCGGATGCCCACGCGCCGGTGCAGCGGTAGTGCCGTGGCGAACAGGTGGTCAGCTGGTCGGGACGGATCTCCAGCGCAGCCAGGGCCCCATCGCGAAGGTCGGCCAGCCGCAGGTCGGCCGTGGTGGTGACCCGACCCCACGACCAGCCCGCCAGCATCGGCGGGTAGACGGTTCGGTCGGGGCCGCCCACGTCCCGCAGGGCTGTCTCGAACAACGCGGGGGTCTCCACCCGGGCGACGTAGGCGTGCGACACGCCGGCCAGCGGGGAGAACCGGGCGGCTCTGCCAGCCCCGGCAGGGCCGAACCCAGCGGGGGAGAGGTGGGTGGGGTGACCGCGCGCCCGTGACGTGCCGCGTGCCCACAAGTGGCCGGTGACCGCGTCGGTGCGGCCGTCGGGGGACGGGACCGGGCACGTCTCGTCCTCGCAGGCGGCGACGCTCACGCCTCGGGGGTTTCGAGCAGCCGCGCGACGGCGTCATCGACCTCGTCGTCCATGCTGCGGTTGAGCGCATCGACGGGCGAGCGGTCCAGCAGCGGGTTGTCGCTGATCCACCAGCGCCACACAGCCCACGGTGACATGCCGCCCTCGACCAGGCGTGCAGTGCGGTCGGAGATGTCCTCGCGCGGTTCGAGGTCAAGGTCGAACTGGAACGACGGGACCAGCGTGGTGCCGTCGTTGGTCTGCACGGTCACGATGCGTCCGCCCGTGCGGTGCCGGTGCAGCCACTGTCGGGCGGTGTCCTCGGTGGTTCCGCGGGCATCGGCGACCATCGCGATGGTCAGCGACTCGGACTCGGTGACCAGACGGTCGCGCTGCTCCCGTCGCTTGCGGGCGATCTCGACCAGCGTGTGGTCCAGCGCGGGGCGGGGCTGGGGTGCCTCGACGAACTCCATGGTCGAAACGACGACCTCCTTTGTCACAAGCATAACACAATCAGGCTGCGTTATGAGCGTGACAACCGATGGCGAGGCTGCCTGCTGCACGTCGGGCGGCTCGTGGGCTGTCGTGGCACTCTCGCGACGTCCTGCAGCTGCAGCGCCTCGACAACGAGGAGTCTCACCGTCCCTCAAGCATGCCCAGGGCGACGGTGCGGGGCTCGAAGAGCCATACCCTAGTTACTGATCCTGTTGCATGGCGCGCCCCGGGCTCCTGCGTGTAGGGCCCGATCAGACCGGGGCCGAGTCCGTCGCCGTCTACGGTGCACGTCCAACCCGCCGATAGGAACTGTTTGTGGACCTTTGCGATCTCTTGGATCGCCGTCGGTCCAGCCGCGGTTTTCGACCGACACCGGTGGGCGACGACAATCTCGTCGAGCTGTTGTGGGCGGCCCAGGGAGCGACGTCCGATGGGCGGCGCACAACACCATCAGCCAAGGGCCGCTACCCCGTTCGGCTGGTCGTGGCCCGAGGGCCGCAACCGGCAGGGACGTGGACGTGGGAACCCGACGATCGCGTGCTGCGTGCGAGAACGACGCACGACGTGCGTTCCCGATTGGCGGCTGCCGCCATCGGGGACCAACCGTGGATCAGCACGGCCCCGGTCACCATCGCACTGTGCGCGGACGTCGCCGGCATGGTCGATCAGTTCGCTGATCAGCCACCCGGGGACAGAGGACGTCGGTACGTCGATGTGGAGGTCGGCGCTGCGGTGCAGAACCTTGCCCTGAGCGCGACCGACCGTGGACTCGCTGGTGTCATCGTCGGCGGGTTCGACGATGCCCTGGTTGCTGACGTGCTGGAGCTGGGCCCACTTGAGCCCCGCCTGCTCTTCAGCCTGGGGCATCCCACATGACACGGCGTTCCCTGAGCGCTACGTGCGTGGTCGCAGCCACGCACTCGCAGGATCCAGCAGTCAAAGTCGCTGCGGAAACGACGGGGTGCGCCGACGACGCCTCCATGCGTCGACCGAAGGAGGAGTGCCCACGACCATGGGGTCGGAGCCGTCGGGATGCCTCGTGAGCGTCGGTCGGCAGGTGGCGCGTCCGGCGGGATCTCACCCCGGTTACCTCCCTGACGGGTGGAACACATGGGCGAGGTCGCCCGACGCGAGCCGCACCGTCCGGTCGTGCCGCAAGCCGGCGGTCTTACCGAGCTCAACGAACCCCTCGCTTCCACGCTCGCGGCCGCCACGGATGAGTGCCGCCATCAGCAGGTCGGCCGACGCCGCCAGCGCGTCACGGGGCACAGCCGTGGACTCGCCCTCGACCACGATCACGCGTCCCGATGAACCGGTGGCCTGGGCCACCCGCGTGAGGATCCGTACGGCGTCGGCGTCGTCCCAGTCGTGGAGGACGTTCACCAACAGGTAGGTGTCGAAGCCCTCGGGCACGTACGCGAACGCGTCGCCACCGCTGGTCTGCATCCGGGGATGCGACACCGCTCGGGCGACAATCTGCGGCAGGTCGGCCCTCGAGACCGGGTACCAGGTCCAACAGGGTCAACAGCAGCTCTCCGGTGCCGCCCCCGACATCGCACACCCGCCGGTCATCGGACCAGTCGAGTGCCGCGCCCAGCGTCAGCGCATGCATGCGCCCGCCAGTGCCCATGGCGCGGTCGAACGTGCTCCAGCGGTCCGGGTGCTGGGCCATCCAGTCGAAGAACGGTGCGCCGTTCACGGCGGCGAACCCATCGGTGACCCCTTCGTCCACCGAGAGAGCGCCGACCGCGGCCACGATCTCCTCCCCGCCGGCAAACTCCACCCATGCCCGCCATCCACCCGGATGGTCGCTGCGCAGGAACGCGGTGACCCGGGTGGGGCGGACCCGTCCGCGACGGTCGAGGCGGACCCAGCCTTTGGTGGCCGCGTAGCGCAACAGTCGCTCAAGGCGCACGGGATCGGCACCGAGCCGACTGGCGAGTTGGGGTACCGCCGTGGGTCTGGTCAGCGCATCGGGCACGCCGGCGCGGCACAGGACCACGAGTGCCCGGTGCTCCAGGAGTCCGAAGAGTCCCTCCAGTATTCGTGCCGGTGGCGGGGCCATCGCGCCACGTGCAGGCGACCGAGGACGCCACGTACCCGGTTGCCGGCGGCGGTGATCGGGCCCGGCGGCAGCAGGGGGACAGCCAGCACGTCCTCGGTGGTCGGAGGGGTGCGGTTCATGCGCAGCCTCGAGTCGTGGACGAACGGTACGCACGACCATACGCCAGCGCGTCACCTCCCGAACCTTCCGACAACCGCCTCTCGGTCGCCAGACCGCTGCATCGCCAAGCCAGTAGCCGTCCGTGGCCCCGGGACCGACCGCCGTTCACCACGGTCCTTGCGGCGTACAGGTGGTCGCCGCCTACCGCGGTCCTTCGGGCCAAGGACCGCATCGCGGCGATGCGGGCGGAGCATGCGGGTAGCGATAGCGGGCTGACGCTGACCGTTGCCGTGTCGAGACGGATCCGTTGCCGGGGGCACGCGCGCAACATCGCAGGTGTGGCAGCATGTCGCACCGGGTGTCACACTGCTACGAGGAGGTTCGTCATGGCCGTTGAAGAGACCCGTACGACCCGCTTCGCCGCTGATCTGATCGCTGCTGCACAGAGTGAAGCGGCTCACGAGAGCCGCTCGACCCGCCAGCAGTTGGACCACTGGGCGCGGATTGGCATGCGCGTATCCATGCGATCGACGGCGGCTCGACGACGCATCGAACGGGCCTTGGTTGGCGACCTGCCCCTTGCCGCTCTCGGCGACGAGGAGCGGGCTGTCGCCAACGCAGAACTCGACGTCAACATCGCCGCCGCCGCCGAGGCCACGTCGTACGCGGACCAGCTGGCGCGAGAGGGTGTCACGACGATCGCCATCGGCGAGGACGGCCGTTTCGTCGAACGCCGGCCAGACGGGGAGATCACCGTTCTGTGAGCCGCCTCGATCTCGTGGTCGGTCCCAACGGATCCGGCAAGTCCACCTTCGTGCGTCTCACCTTGGCCGCGAACCGACCAGGGGTTCCGTTCGTCAACGCCGACATGCTCGCGGCCCAGCGCTGGCCTGATGCCGCCGAGGCCATGCGCCGTGCTTCGGAGGCTGCTGAGTTGGCTCGCACCGTTCGTGAGCAGTTGCTCGCGGACCGACGCGAGTTCATCGCCGAGACCGTCGCGTCGCACCCTTCCAAGGTCGACCTCGTTGCCCAGGCTGCGCAGGTTGGCTACTACGTCGCCATCCACGTCGTCCTCGTCCCCGAGGATCTCGCCGTGCAGCGCGTTGCACGCCGCGTCGAAGCGGGCGGCCACGCGGTCCCCGAAGACAAGATCCGAGCTCGTCACCAGCGGCTCTGGACCCACGTCGCCGCGATGGTCCCGCTCGCGGACGCCGTCGAGTTCTACGACAACTCAGGCGACCGGCCCCGGTCGGTCGCGTCGTTCATCGGCGGTCAGCTCGCCGGGGTTGCGAGGTGGCCCAACTGGACCCCGGACGTCCTCATCCGCCTCACTGGCTGATGGTCTGGTGACACCCTTGGAGCCGCGAGTTCGCGCCGTCTGACCTCGTTGAGGACACGTCGCGAGGGCGGTCCGTCACCACCCCGACGACAACGGCTCGGTGCTGGGACTCCAGGCCACTACAGACGGCCGGCCAGGGTCGCGCGAAGCCCGGTAGCCGATGGCCGTCGCCCCCGGTCCTTGCGGCGAAGAGCCGGGGTCGTCACCCACCGGTTCGGTCCTGCGGGCAAGGACCGCGTTCAGCGAATGCCCTCGACCGGTCTGGTCACCGGGGACATTGGGACATGTAGGCATGCTCGAGCCCACCCGTCGCAGTTCGCCTGGAAGGTCGAGCAGCCAACGGACCGCTTCGCGCTCGGCGGCGGGCTGATCGGATACGAGCAGTTCCATCGGCGCCTCCCGTGCGGGGCAGCATGCCAGCCCGATCGGAAGGATGCGGCCAGCCGACGGCGGGAGCGTCTTGCCGTTACGGGCACCGAAACTCGCCCCCGTCAGAGCACAGCCACGGTTCCCACCCAGCTACGCGAGTACCGCAGCAGCCCGGAGACTCCGGGCATTGTCCCGCCGTCGGCAACATCGCCTCGTGTAGATCGATATCATCCGATACCACAAGGAGGTTGGTCATGACCGATGTGCTGATCAGGGGCGTCCCCGACGACGTTGTGTCCGCCCTCGAGGCGAAGGCTAAACGCCTCGGCCTCTCACGCACCGAGCACCTCCGTCGGCAGATCGTCCGCGTGGCTTCCACCAGCGACCAGACCGTGACCGTCCCCTCGCTGCCACGGTTCGCCGAAACATTCGCAGACCTGGGTGATCCCGAGACGATGCGCCGGGCGTGGGAGTGACCGACTGGCTCATCGACACGTCCGCACTCGTCCGGCTCGGGACGTCCCCCGACGGTGCAGGATGGGCCGCGCGCATCGAACGTGGCGTGGTCCGCATCAGCACCGTGACCCGCCTCGAGATCGGCTTCAGCGCACGTACGGGACCTGAGCTCCGCACCGGGATGCGTCGACCGCCGCTGTCCTCCATGGCCGGTGGCGTACCTGACCCCGGCCATCGAGGACCGCGCGGTCGAGGTCCAGGCGTTGCTGGCCGACCGGGACCTTCACCGGGCACCTGCTGTGCCCGATCTGCTGATCGCCGCCACGGCCGAACTCGCCGGGCTCATCGTCCTTCACCAGAACAAGGACTTCGAGCTGATCGCCGACATCACCGACCAACCGCTCGAACGTCTCCCGGACTGACCAGGCCACAACCGCAGCGGCTAGTCCCTACGGGCGCTTCTTGCCCCCGTGGGGCGCCTACGCGCTCGTGTGATCGCGTTGGGAAGCAAGCCGCTCACTACAAGCAATAGCCGATACGCTATGCAGCGGCTGCGAGGAGAACCGGGAGATGGACGCAGGTGCACTGCTGCGGGAACGGCGCCGCGCACGGCCTGTCACAACACGAACTCGCGATCCGCGCCGGCACGCGGCAGGCCACAATCAGCCGCATCGAGAACGGATTCGCGCTGGCTTCCTTCGCTAGCCAGCACGCCGGCAACGCACGCCGATGACGCTCGATCCCGCACGCGTCTTCGCCACCCTCGACCGGCATGAGGTCGACTACGTCACCATCGGTGCCTTCGCGGTCATCGCCCACGGCTACGTACGCGCGACCGCCGACATCGACCTGGTCGCCCGACAGGACCGCGACAACCTCGAGCGGCTGGCAGCCGCGTTCGTCGACCTGCACGCCCGACTTCACGGCGTGGACGCCGACCTGCTCGAGATCGACCCCACCGACCCGGACACGTTGGCGAACGGGGCCAGCTTCACACTCGATACCGATGCCGGCCCGGTCGACTACCTCAACGACGTCCCCGGGGCTGGCGACTACGCCGACCTGCGCGCGCGTTCCGTGGAGACCACCGCCGCAGGGGTCGTGGTGCGCGTTGTCGGGCTGGACGACCTCATCCGCATGAAGCGGGCATCCGGACGCCCCCAGGACCTCCGGGACATCGCCAACCTCTCGGCACCCGCTGACGGCACCGAGTAGCTCCTACGGGCGTTGTCGCTACGCCCGGTGGGGCTCTCGGTTGCCGGTCGGCAACCGGGTCCGGTTGAAGGTTGTGAGCATGGGCCGGTTGGCCGCCCTCCCGGTGCCGCCCGCTTGCACGACGACCGCAGCGGCCGACCGGTAGCCATCGACGGTCGATACTGCGGTCCCCATCGAGCGATTCCCCTGGCCGGTCGACCCCGGACGATAGCGGCCGACAGCTTCGAGCAGGCAATCGCCAGTGGGCGTTCGCTACCCGTCCTTGTTCGCCCGGGTCGGGGTTGCCGCCGCCGAACAAATCGATGAAGCCACCACGGCCTTGGTCGGCGTGGTGTGAGCAACGGGAGCTAACGCAGTTCGACGCGGCCGACTGGGGTGTCCAGGACGGCCACCAGGGTCGGCACGGGTCCATGCACGACGTGCAGGTCGACTCCCAATGCCTCGAGCACCGGCCGGATCGTGGGAAGGTCGGGATGTTCGGCCGACAGCCGCGCCAGCGTCACCGCACTTGGAGCGCTCTGGCTCGGGTGCGGCGTCGTGCCCCCGTCGATCAGGAACGGCAGGATCCCACCGCCCGGCAGAGGATCGTCCGACATGGCCAGGCGCCAGACCAGCAGGCTGCCGCCCGGGGTCCGACGGGACATCTCCAGGGGTTGGCCCGGGTCGTAGCCGACGTCACGGACGGCCTGTATCCCCGCCTCCAGATCCGGTGGGGCCGCGCACCAGGTCGCGAGCCGTGGGCGCGTCAGATCGTCGATCCCGAACGGGCGCGGTTCGCCCGTTCGTGACGGCACATCCGGATCGGGACCGATGACTTCGAGGTAGCACCCGGCACCCAACCCGAGCAGCGCGTTGCGGGTGCCCCACCGTTGGTGGTGACCGCCCGGAGACAGGGTGGCACCGATCTGCTCCTGGACCGCCGCGATCCCCGTATCCAGATCGGGAACGGCGTAGACCAGATGATCGATCAGCGCGGGGCGGGTCGTGGTGGCGTCGGTCATCGCGCCGGCTCTCCTCGGTGCGGCGCCCCCAACAGGGCGCCGCGCGGACATCACGGGTGCCCAGACTACGGGAGCCGACCCTCGCGGCGGTCCGCGCCGACATCGGCCACGCCGTACGGTGGCGGCCGCTGACCATCGCCAGCCGAGCCGCGGAGGGATCGAGGTGCTGCCCCTGGTCCTGCTGAGCTGGCCGTTCGCCGCCGTCGCGATCGTGCTGTTCCAAGGCCGGCGCGGACACGCGGCCGTGCCACCGTTCGCGGTCGCGGCGGCTACGGCCTTCGTCGTGACCGGGATCCTGCTGGTCATGGCGCTGACGACCGCTCCCGACGTCGCGATCCGGTTCCTGTTCTTCGGCACGGCAACGTTCGGCGGCGCGATCCTGTCGGCGCTGAGCGCCATGGCGCTGTCCCGCTACGCGGCGCGCGCGTACCGATCCGACGACGACCCCGGCGGCATGGATCCCACCTGACCCCGCGCGTGGTCAGCCGGTCGTCTGCGGGACCAGACGGAAGGCGTCGTAGACCCCTTCGACGCTGCGGACCGACCGCAGGGCATATTCGAGGTGGGTCGGATCGCCGAGTTCGAACGTGAAGGTGAGTGCGGCGATCCGGTCCTTGCGGGTCATGACCTGCGCGGACGTGATGTTGATGTGCAGATCACCCAGCACCGCGGTGATGTCGCGCAACAGGTGCTTGCGGTCCAGTGCCTCGATGCGGATGGACACGCGGAACGACGCGGTCGATTCGCCGGACCAGTCGACGGGCACGAAGCGGTCCGGGTCGCGTTCCAGGTCCGAGACGTTCGGGCAGTCGGCCCGGTGCACGCTGACGCCCCGGCCGCGGGTCACGAAACCCACGATCGCGTCGCCCGGTACAGGGGTGCAGCAGCGGGCGAGCTTGACCAGCATGCCGCCGGATCCCTCGACCTCGACGTCCTCGTCGGCGCCCTGGCCGATGCGGATGGGCGCACTGGTCACCGCGTCGGTGACCGACTCGACGGTCTCCTCTTCGGCTTCGGTGAGTTCGTTGACCAACTGGTTGGCGACGGTGACGGCAGCGACGTGCCCCTCGCCGACGGCGCGGAACATCGCCTCCACGTCCTTGTAGTTCAGGACGTGGGCCACATCGGTCAGGTCGCCGGCAGCCATCGAGCGGGCGTAGTTGATGCTCTTGCGCTTCAGGGCCCGCGCCACCGAATCCCGGCCGCGGACGATCGCGTCCTCGCGCCGTTCCTTGTTGAAGTGGGCGCGGATCTTGGACTGCGCGCGGGTGGATGCGGCCAGTTTGAGCCAATCGCGTGACGGCCCCGCGTCCTCCGCCTTGGAGGTCATGACCTCGATGGTGTCGCCGTTGGTCAGTTGGTGATCCAGCGGCACCAGGCGGCCGTTGACCCGGGCGCCGATGCAGCGGTGGCCGACTTCGGTGTGGACGGCGTAGGCGAAATCGATCGGGGTCGCGCCGGCGGGCAACCCCATGACGTCGCCCTTGGGGGTGAAGACGAACACCTCGTCCTGGTACAGGTCGATCTTCAGGGATTCGAGGTAGTCCCCCGGCTCCTGGACCTCCTGCTGCCACTCCAGGAGTTGCTCGACCCACGGCAGGTCCTCGGTCCCCGTTTCCTCGCCGCTGCCCGACCGTCCGCCGTCCTTGTACTTCCAGTGGGCGGCGACCCCGAATTCCGCGGTCTGGTGCATGGCCCGGGTGCGGATCTGGATCTCGATCGGCCGTCCGCGGGGCCCCATCACCGAGGTGTGCAGCGATTGGTAGAGGTTGACCTTGGGCATCGCGATGTAGTCCTTGAACCGCCCCGGCACCGGACGCCAGGTGGCATGCACCTGACCGAGCACCGCGTAGCAGTCACGGACCGACCCGACGATGACCCGGACCCCGACGAGGTCGTGGATCTCGTCGAACTCCTTGCCGCGCAGGACCATCTTCTCGTAGATCGAGTAGTAGTGCTTCGGCCGGCCGCTGACCTCGCCCCGGATCTTCAGTTCGCGGAGCTGATCGCGGATGGACTCCATGACGTCCTCGATGAGGACCTCACGCTCCGGGTTGCGCTCCTCGACCAGCGCGACGATCTCTTCGTACCGTTTGGGATGCAGGGTGCCGAAGCCCAGATCCTCCAGACGCAGCTTGAAGTTCTGCATCCCCAGCCGGTGCGCGAGCGGCGCGTAGATGTCCAGGGTTTCCGTCGCGATGCGTTTCTGCGCGTCACGCGGCATGTGCCCGATGGTCTCCATGTTGTGCAGACGATCGGCCAGCTTGATGACCAGGACGCGGATGTCCTTGGCCATGGCCATGATCATCTTGCGCAGCGTCTCGGCCTGCTGCTCCTGTTTGGACTCGACATGGATCCGGTCCAGTTTGGTGACCCCGTCGACGAGGTGGGCGACCTCGTCCCCGAACCCCTCACGGACGTCCTCGCAGGTGGCGGGGGTGTCCTCGACGGTGTCGTGGAGCAGCGCCGCAACCAGCGTCGGGGTCCCGAGCCCCAGTTCCGCCAGTTCGGTCGCGACCGCCACCGGGTGGGTGATGTAGGCCTCGCCCGACCGGCGGCGCTGCCCTTCGTGCATGAGTTCGGCGTAGCGGTAGGCACGCACGACCTCGCGCAGGTCCGCCTTTCCGACCGACCGGATGGCCGAAGCCAACGCGTCGAGTTCGGGAGGAGGCGTGTCACGCTGGACCAGCGGCAGCCTGGCGAGGACGCGCTGCACCCCCGACGGGCGTGGGGGTGCAGACCCGGGACGGGCGTCCCGTGCCTCCTGCGTGCCGGTGGAGTCGACTGCCAGCGGGTCCTCGCATGATTGCGTGACGAACCTTCAGCGTACCGCCGGGGTGCCGGGTTCGGCAGACCACGGCGGCGCCGGGTCAGTAGTGCAGCAGCGAGGCGTGGGTGTAGTCGCTGATCCGCTCCGCACCGTTCAGCACGTCGAGTTCGATCAGGAATCCCAGCCCCGCGACCGTGCCACCGAGCATCTCGACCAGTGAGACCGCGGCGGCCGCGGTCCCTCCGGTGGCCAACACGTCGTCGACGATCATGACGCGGTCACCCGGTGTGATCGCGTCGTCGTGCATCTCGAGCGTCTCCGTGCCGTACTCGAGGTCGTAGGTGGCCGACTGGCTGTCGAACGGCAGCTTGCCGGCCTTGCGGGCCGGTACGAACCCCGCCCCGATGTGGTAGGCGACCGGCGCGGCGAGGATGAAGCCGCGGGCCTCGATGCCGACCACCTTGTCGACCGTTCCGCGCCCGAAGTACATCACCAGCGCATCGATCGCCGTGGAGAACGCGACCGAGTCCAGCAACAGCGGCGTGATGTCCTTGTAGACCACCCCGGGCTTCGGATAGTCCGGGATGTCCCGCACCTTCGCGGAGAGCACACCGGAATTGAACGACATCTGCATGGATCACTCCCCACGGATCGTTTGCGAAATGGGTCAGCGCTTCTTGCGCTTCTTGCCCTTGCCCTGTCCACGCACGTACTCCGTGGTGATCGGTGCCCTGGCTTCCGGGGAGCCGGGTGCCGGTGCATCCGCCGGTTGCGACCCGCCGTCGTCCGGTTCCACCTTGGCGACGCGATCGGCCCTGCGCACTTCTTCGGGGTCACGCATCTTCCACCAGGCGAGGAAGGGTCCCGCCACGAACAACGACGAATACACCCCGACGGCCATGCCGATGAACAGCGCCAGCGCCAGGTCCTGCAGGGTCGTGGCGCCGAGCACCTGCCCACCGATGAACAGCAATGCCCCCACGGGCAGTAACGACGTGATCGAGGTGTTCAGCGACCGGTAGAGCACCTCGTTCAACGAGGTGTTGACCAATTCCGCATAGGTGCGTCGACCCGGATCGCCAAGGCCGATCGAGTTGTCCTTGACGCGGTCGAACACCACCACCGTGTCGTACAACGAATACCCGAGGATGGTCAGCAGGGCGATCACCGTCGCCGGCGAGACGTTGAACCCCACCAGCGCGTAGACCCCGATCGTGATTGCCACGTCGTGGACCAGAGCGATCACCGCCGCCACGGCCATCTTGAATTCCAGCCGCAGCGAGATGTAGATCACGATCACGATCAGGAAGACGAACAGCGCCTCGGCAGCCTGACGCGTGATCCGCTGTCCCCACGTCGGCCCGACGAAGTTGATCGAGACGTCCTCGGCCTCCGACACCTCGACGAGGGCGTCACGCACCGCGTTCGACGCGTCGCTGCCCGGCTCCATCGACTCCGTCCGGATGACCGCGCCCGTGGCGGCGTCCCCGTCGAGTTGGACCTGGGCGACGACATCTTCGGCGCCGGCGGCCTCGGCAGCCTCACGCAGGTCCAATGATTCGATGTCGTCACGGATATCCGTCAGGGTGTAGGAGTTTCCGCCCACGAAGTCGATCGACAGGTCCAATCCGCCGATGACCACGCTGCCGAGCCCCGCGAGGAGCAGAACGGCGGACAGGATCGCCCACTTGGAGGCGTTGCCGAGGAAGTCGAACGTCGGCGTTCTCATCGGCGGCCCCCTGCGGTCGCGACGGGGGCCGTGTCGGCGGCCCGCACCGTCTTGCGGGTGAGCAGTTTGGTGGTGCCCAGCAGGAACACGACCGGCCGGGTGAAGAAGTACATGATGACCAGGTCCAGGACGGTCGAGATCCCGAGCATCAGCGCGAACCCACGCACGGGGCCGACGGCCAGGAAGTACAGCACGACCGCCGCGGCGAACGTGACGGTGTTCCCGGCGAGGTTGGTGCGGAAGGCGGAGGTGAACGCCTTCTGGACCCCCGTCCGGACGGTCTTGCCCAGGTTGACTTCGTCACGGATGCGTTCGAAGAAGATGATCGACGAATCGGCCGTGATCCCGATCGACACGATGATCCCGGCGACCCCGGCCAGGGTGAGTGCGAACCCGACCTCGCCCAGCAGCGCGATCAGACTCATCACCAGCGTTCCGAAGATCGCGAGCCCCAGCATGGCGACGACGCCGAGCGATCGGTAGAAGAAGATCAGCCACGCGCCGACCAGGGCCAGTCCGATCAGACCCGCCAGCACGCCCGCCTGCAGCGAGTCGGTCCCGAGCGTCGCGGACACCGTTTCGAACGTGGCCGGCTCCAGCGTGATCGGGAGCGCTCCGGTGCGCAGGATGAGCGCGAGGTCCTGTGCTTGCTCCTCCTGCTCGGCCGCCGTGCCACTACCGACGGTGATCGTCGCTGAACCGTCCCGCAGCCCCACGCCGCACTGGACGCCCGCCGCCATCGTGGGTGCGGACTCGACGATCCCGTCCAGGGTGATCGCGAACCGTCCCTGGCCGGGGTGTCCCTGGTCACGTTCGCAGGCGAGTTCGCTGGAGATCTCGGCGAAACGCTCAGCGCCTTCACCGTCCAGGTCCAGGGCGACAGAAACGCCACCAGCCTGGCCGAAGACCGGCAGGGCATCGTCGATGCTGTCACCGGTCAGCGCCGCGGGCTCGACGAAGTACTTCGGGACCTGCAGCTCGTCGGACTCCGAGTCGGGGAGGGCCTCTTCCGGGCTCCCGCACAAGAGCCCACGTTCGTCGTTGGCCAGTTCCTCACGTTCGTCGATGGGCGCGGTGCAATCCGGCCCTTCGTCGTAACCGGGAATGGCGGGCACATCTGCGCTCGCCGGCGCCCCATCGGACCCGGGCGGAACGGTGGCGATGACCTTGCGGAACGTCAGTTGCGCGGTCGTGCCGATCAGCTCCTGCAGCCGGTCCGCATCGGCGATACCTGGCAACTGCACCAGCACGTCCGTGCCGGACCGCGAGATGTCGGGCTCGGCGACGCCCAACGAGTCGACCCGGGCGCGGATGACCTCGATGGCCTCGTCGAGCACGTCCTCGAAGTCCTCCGGAACCTCTTCGTCCTCCGGAAGCTCCGCGGTGTAGATGGCACTGATGCCGCCCTGGAGGTCCAGGCCGAGCGCCGGTCGATTGCCGAGGCCGAGGTACACACCCGCGGCGACGACCACCGCGAGGAACAGCGCCAGCACGCCGATGAGGGGGTTGTTGTTCACAGCAGAGGTCCTGAGGGTGGCGAGCCGTCGGCGTCAGCCGAGCGGGACGCCATTGGCGGTGATGAGGAAGTCGCACCCGAGTGTCCGGGCGGCGCGTCGACACATGATCATACGTTCGAGGAAGATCTCGAAGTACTCGATGACCGTCGAGCGGTCCGTGTCGAGTGTCAACTCCAGTGTGATGGTCGCCTTGTCGGCGTCCACCCGCAAAAAGGAGTGGGTCACCGCATCGTTGACGCGGTCGTGGATGTCGATGGCGGTGTCCGCGCCCTTGCGGACGCGGCTGCGGTGCACGTCGGCCTTGTCGGCCAGGATCACGGCCGCGCCGACCGGACCGATCGACGATCCGTACTGCTCTTCGTGATTGCCCACGGCCGACAGGACCAACCCGATTCGGTACGGGTCGACCTCCAGGCGGCGGAGCGCGTCGTAGGCGATCCAGGCACCGGACACACCGTGATTGGCGCGCGTGACCACGTTACCGACGTCGTGCAGGTAGCCACCGATCGCGGCCAGTTCGCTCAGTTCTGCGTCCGCGCCGAGGTGGTGCAGCACGTTGTGGGCGATGCGGCCGACCAGGTTGGCGTGGCGAAAGCCGTGTTCGGTGAACCCCTGCGCCCCAAGGAACTGATCCGACAGCTTGATGAACGCGCTGACGACTTCGTCCTGCTGGAGGCGCGTGAGGATGTCGACGTGCGATCCGGTGCGCCGTTCGGCGTCGAGGGCCACCTCGGCCGCTTCGCGAACGGCCGCCGACGCGTCGATACCGCGGGCCAGCGCGGCTTCGGCGGAACCGAGGATCGCCGACGCCGGATCGGTCAGCGCGGACGGTGCGGTGTCCCGGGCGGCCGGAGGCTTTCGGGGGTCTGGCTCACCGGCGTCCGGAGCGTGCGAGGCGTCGGCCTGCGTGGGGATCGCGGGTTGGTGGTCCGGGTCGATCGAGTCGGACGGCAGGTCGACGTCCGGTTCCTCGCCGCGCGTCGGTGCCCCCTCGCGATCCGAGGGGCCGTCCGGGGTGCGCGGTGCGGTCACTTGTTGTCGTCACCATCATCGTCGGTGTCGTCACCATCATCGTCGTCGTCGGTGTCGTCGACGAGGTCGTCGTCATCCGCGACGACCTCGACCACATCGTCGCGTACCACCTTGGCCAGCGACGACCGCTGGAACCGCAGGATGAGGTCGTCGGTGACCTCGAGGTCCATCGTCTCCTCGGTGAGGTCGGCCACACGACCGTGCATGCCACCGATGGTCACGACGTCGTCACCGACGCTGATGCCCTTCACCAGATTGCGGTGCTCCTTGGTCCGCTTCTGCTGCGGACGGATCAGGAGCAGGTACAGCACACCGATGAACAGAATCGGCAGTGCGAGTGAGGTGAGTGCATCCACAGCGACGCCCTTTCCGGGAACGTGTCAGACGACCACCTTGGGTGGCGATCGGAATCAGAAGTGACGGGCACCGCAGCCACCGCGGGCGGTTCGCGCCCCAGCATGCGGCTGCGGGTGCACGTCGACGCCCGCCTGCGGCGGACTCGTCAGCCGAGCATCCTACCGGCCGTGCGGGGGCCCGCTCGTCGGGTCGTCCCCGTCGACCTCGCCGTCGAAGCCGTCGTCGAACAGCGGGACCGCCCCCGGGGTACGCGGCGGGACGACCGACCCGACCGGTGGGATCGGGCGGCCGAGATGCGCATAGGCACCAGTCGTGGCGATCCGCCCCCGCGGCGTGCGCTGGAGCAGTCCGCACCGCAACAGGAACGGCTCGACCGCGTCCTCGATCGTGTCCGGTTCTTCGGACACGGTGGTCGCCAGGGTGCCCAGGCCCACCGGCCCCCCACCGAACCGGTCGACCAGCGCCTCCAGCACCCGGCGATCCAGACGGTCGAGGCCGAGGTCGTCGACGTCGAAGACCTCCAGCGCCGCGCGGGTGACCCCCAGGTCGATGGCGCCGTCCCCCTCCACCTCGGCGTAGTCACGGACCCGACGCAGCAGTCGGTTGGCGATGCGGGGGGTGCCACGTGAGCGGCCGGCGATCTCGTCCGCGCCGGAATCGTCGATGTCGATCTGCAACAGGCCGGCCGACCGGAGCACGATCGCCAGCAACTGCTCGGTTTCGTAGTGTTCGAGCTGGGCGGAGAACCCGAACCGATCCCGCAGCGGCGACGCGATCAGTCCGGTGCGCGTGGTCGCGCCGACCATCGTGAAGCGCGGCAGGTCCAGGCGGATCGATCGGGCACCCGGCCCTTTGCCGACCACGATGTCGAGCTTGAAGTCCTCCATCGCCGGGTAGAGGACCTCCTCGACCGGACGGGGGAGTCGGTGGACCTCGTCGACGAACAGCACGTCGCCGGGTTCGAGGCCCGTGAGGATCGCCGCCAGGTCGCCCGGACGTTCGATGGCCGGTCCCGACGTGGCGCGGAAGTGCGCGCCGACCTCCGCGGCGACGATCGCGGCCAGCGTCGTCTTGCCGAGCCCGGGCGCGCCCGACAGCAGGACGTGGTCGGCGGCCTGGCCACGCTGCCGGGCCCCGGTCAGCACCAGCTGCAGTTGCCGCCGGACCCGTTCCTGGCCGATGAATTCCGCCAACCGCGTGGGACGCAGGCTGGCGTCCAGGCGATCCTCGCCAGGGAGCACCTCCGCTTCCAGGACGTCGTCTGGCTCTGCGTCGCTCATCGTCGTCCTCCGTCCAGCGCGCCCGAGCCAAGCGACCGAAGGCATCGCCGCAGCAGGTCGGACACGTCGGCATCCGGGTCGTTGCGGGCATCGCCGAGGTCGGTCAGGGCGGACTGCACCTCACTGGCCGAGTACCCCAGACCGAGCAGTGCATCGCGGACCTCGGCGAGCACGGTGGCGTCGGCGCCGCCAGTCGAGGGGGCGCTGCCCGTGACCTCGCCGAACCCCAGACCGTCGCCGCCGACCTTGTCCTTGAGATCCAGCACCAGACGCTCCGCCACCTTCTTGCCCACGCCGGGGATCGCCGTCAGGGTGGCGGTGTCGCCGCCGGCGATGGCCGTCCGCAGCACGTCGGGGCGGTGCGTCCCGAGTGCGGCCAGAGCCAGCTTCGGCCCGACGCCCGACGACGACAGCAAGAGGTCGAACAGCACCAGCGACGATCGACTCGTGAAGCCGTACAACGTCATCGAGTCTTCGCGCACCTGCAGGGAGGTGTGCACCTCGACCTCCTCACCGCGGGGAGGGATGCGCTCGCCCGCCGTGACGTGCACCAGATAGCCGACGCCGTGCACGTCGATGACGACGCTGCCGGTCCCCCGGTGTGCGACACGACCTCGCAGGTGGGCGATCATCGGTGGCCTTGCAATCGGTCGCCCAGCACCGCTTCCCAGCCACCGCGAGCCGCTTTGGACGCGCTGGCGTGGGCATCGGCCAGCGTGCTGGCCGCGGGCGTTCCGGCAACGGCCGCGGCCATGCGGGACCGGGCGAGGTGCGTCAGGGCGACCGCCAGGGCATCGGCGACGTCGGCGGGCTCGGGAACCGAATCCAGGCCCAACTGGGCGGCGACGAGCCGACCGACGGCGTCCTTGTCCGCCGAGCCCGACCCCGCGACCGTCAGCTTGATCTCCGTCGGGCTGTAGGCCGTCACCGGGACGCCCGATCGCGCGGCCGCCAACAGCGCAACGCCGGCCGACTGCCCGGTCGCCATCGCGGTGCGCACGTTGTTGGAGAACAGCACCCGTTCGACGGCGACCGCGGTCGGCCGGTAGTCCTCGATGGCGGCGATGATGGCGTCGTGCACGGCCAGCAGACGGTGTTCGAGGGGTGTGTCGGGGCTGGTCCGAACGCAGTGCTGAGCCCGGACCGTGGGTCGCGACGAGGGCCCCACGATGATGCCGATGCCGCATCGGGTCAGCCCCGGGTCGACACCCAGCACGACCGCGTCAGTCACGGGGATCTCCTGATCGTCACCGGCAATCAGCGCCACCAACGGCGCCGAACGTGCGTTCGCAGCCTAGCGGCCCGCTCCGCTCCGACCGAGGACCCGCCGGCGCACCGATGGCAGCGGCGCTAGGCGTCCAGATCGGCCAGCACGTCATCGTCGATGTCGACGTTGTCCCAGATCTCCTGGACGTCGTCGTTGTCGTCGAGCAGATCCAGCAGGCGCAGCACCTGCTTGGCGTCCGAGGCCTCGGTGATGGGGACCGTCGACGCGGGCACCATCGGCGATCCCGAGTCAACGATGGTGAAGCCGGCTTCCTCGATGGCCTTGCGCAGGTCCTGCACGTCGGTGGGGTCGCACCACGCGATCAACTGGTCGTCCTCGGTTTCCAGGTCCTCCATGCCGTGGTCGAGCCCGACCATCATCACGTCGTCCTCCGACGCTCCGCCGGCCGCGACCACGACCTGTCCCCGACGTGAGAACAGGAACGCGACGCTGCCCGGTTCGGCCAGGTTGCCGCCGGCCTTGGTGAAAGCCTGCCGGACGTCGGAAGCCGTCCGATTGCGGTTGTCCGTCAGGCAGTCGACCAGGACCGCGACGCCACCGGGTCCGTAACCCTCGTACTGCGCGAGTTCGTAGGTGGTGCCGCCGTCGAGTTCCCCGGCCCCGCGCTTGCACGCGCGTTCGATGTTGTCCTTCGGCACGCTGGCGTCCTTGGCCTTCTGCACGGCCAGCGCCACCGACGGGCTGAATTCCGGATCGGACGTCCCGGCGCTGCGGGCCGCCACCTCGATGGCACGGATGAGCTTGCCGAACTGCTTGCCGCGCTTGGCGTCCTTGGCCGCCTTCTTGTGCTTGATGGTCGACCATTTGCTGTGACCGGACATCCGGCAACCCTCCGCCGTCGGGTGACCGCGTGCCCCGTCGTCGGGACCGCGTGCATCAGCCTCCGAGAGTACCTCCACCGAACAACCAGCCGACCGGTTCCCGCCGACCGGTCCCGCCGCACCGAACCCGCACCGACGCGGGTTCAGTGCACGACGCCGATCTCAGGGGCGCAGCGCCGCGTAACCGCGCTGGATCTGCTCGACCAGGGCGGCGCGTGCCCATTCGTCGTCGAGGAAGGCGGCCTCCATGGCGGCCAGGGTCATGCCTTCCAGCTCCGCCAGGCCCATCCCGAAGGCGTCCACCACCGTCTGGAACTCCCTGGTCGCCGTGACCCCGCTCATCAACCGGTTGTCGGTGTTCAGCGTCACGAGGAACCCCGCGTCCCGGAGTCGGGCGATCGGGTGATCAGCCACCTCCGCGACCACTCCCGTATGCACGTTTGAGGTGGGACAGACCTCCAGGGCCACGTCCCCGGCCAGCACCCGTCGCGCGACCGGTCCGACCGCGTCCGCGTCATCTTCCCCGGCGGACAGGTCATCGACGAGCCGTACCCCATGGCCCAATCGTTCCGCCCCCTGATCGAGCGCATCGACGATCGACCCCACGCCGGCCGCTTCACCGGCGTGCAGGGTCACGTGCAGCCCGGCCTCACGGGCACCAACGATGGCCGCCGCGTGACGGGAGGCGGGGAACCCGTCCTCGGGTCCGGCCAGGTCGATACCGACAACGCCGAGGTGGCGGGCGTCGGCCGCGGCTGCGAACGCCTCACCGGCCCGGTCCTCCTGGCGCATCCCGCAGACGATCTGGCGCACGGTGATCGTCGGCGGTCCCGCGGCGAGCCCCCGCGCGATCGCCTCCAGGACCTCGGGGATCGTCAGCCCCCCGGCGGTCGCGAGCTCCGGAGCGAACCGCACCTCCGCGTACACCACGCCGTCGGCGTCCAGATCCTCGGCACACTCCCGGGCGACCCGCTCCAACCCCCCGGGTGTCTGCATCACGGCGACGGTGTGCCCGAAGGTCTCCAGGTACCGACCGAGGTCCGCGCCCTTGCCCCGCTGGTCGAACCACGCTGCCAGCTCGCCGCAGTCGGTGGTCGGCAGCTCATGCCCAACCTCAGCCGCCAGGTCGAGGACCGTCTGCGGCCGCAGGCCGCCATCGAGGTGGTCGTGCAGCAGGACCTTCGGTGCACGCAGCAACAGATCACGATCGAGCAGGTTCACCGGCACCGTCCGTTTCGCTCAGGGAGTGTCCGGACGGTAGCCGGGTCACGCACCTGACCTGGTCCAGCCATCCGGCCCGAGGACCGAACGATCGGCCGTAACACTCGGCCATCGAGGACCGTCATGGCGCGAGGCTGTCGACCTCGGGGTACGAGCGGATCGTCGCGTCCGAGGTGACCAGCGTCAGCGACTCGGCGAGGGACTGTGCGACAAGGATGCGGTCGAACGGGTCACGGTGGAGATCCGGCAGAGCCTGGGTCCCCTCGGCGTGCTCGGCCGTGATCGGGAGCGGGGAGAACCCGGCCTCCACCACGGCGGCCGACAGCTCGCTGTCCTCGGCGATCTGCAGGCGGCCCAGGCCGCGCTTGATCGCGCACTCCCAGATGGAGGCAGCGGAGACGAACACCGAGGTCCGGGGATCGATCAGCGATGCTGCGATGCCGGAACCGAGGCGTCGATCATCGGTCAGTGCCCACAGCAACACGTGCGTGTCGAGCAGCAGCCTCACGCCGAACCGTCGAATCCGGCGAGCACGTCGTCGGGCAGAGGTGCATCGAAATCGTCGCCGATCTGGATCTTCCCTGCGAGCAGACCGAGCCGCCGCGGGGTCCCCCCGACGGCCACCAACCTGGCGACGGGTGTTCCCGCTCGTGCGATGACGACCTCACCGCCGGCCTCCACCCGCTCGAGGAGGCGGGACAGGTGGGTCTTGGCCTCATGGACATTGACCTGCCGCGTCCGCTCGCCACCCATCGGCCCGCCTCCCGACCCGCTTAGTTCACCTTCGTCTAGCCTACGGGGACCCACCAGAGGACCGATGCTGGTCACCGACCAACCGACCCGACGGCCCGGTAACGAGCGAACCCGTGCTCTCCAAGGGTCGGTGGTCCGCAGCTCATACCCGACCCCGGCGGCCAGGTCGATGATCGTCTGCGGCCTCGCGGACGGCGGCGACGAACGCGGCGTGGAGGCGGTCGTC
>JBDNIX010000455.1:0-2736 GCA_041688045.1 Nitriliruptoraceae bacterium | reverse complement strand
TGGCTTCGTCGATCAGCGGGAAGTTGTGCAGGAAGACGGTGTCCGCGTCGATGATGAGGAAGCGGCCCGGCGCATCTTGGTCCAGAAACGCCACCCTCAGCTTCAGGAGCATCTGATAATACCAGCGGTTATCCTGGTCATCGAGGTCCGGAGGGAACCAGTGTGCGAGCAGTGAGCTCTCCTCGAGGAAGCGCACGCCGAGCTCTGCGCACACCGGTGCGACCACGCTGGGCGCGATCACGCTTATCTCCCCGACCTGCGGGTGCCGCCGTAGTGAGGCCACGCAGAACGGCAGCATCGCGAGGTCCTTCGGGTGGCACGGGATGTAGGCAGGGACGACGGGCTCGGCCTTCGGCAGCGTCGCCGGGTTCAACGTCGCGCGGCCTTCCGGACCAGGATCGCGTGCCGGAGCCGGTTGCGCGCCGCGAAGAGGTGGTCGTTCAGGCCGATCTTAGGCTGCATCCGCAGCCCGTAGGCGTCGAGCGCCGGCTTCCCCGCCGGCGGCACGGCTATCACTTGATCGGCGAGCAGCGTGATCAGGTGATCGGGGCGCGCCAGGCGGATCGTGTCGACGATCTCCAGGAACGTGGGCCACTGCTCGGGCACGTGCGGTGGCGGTGGAGCGGAGGTGAAGAGGCGGGCGTCGTCGATCACGAAGCAGTCGTCGGGATGGCCGGTGCCGATGGCCGCCAGCTCGGCGAGCACCGGGCACTGGTCCTCGGCGCCCTTGGTGACCCCGCCGCTCCAGTGGCCGTCCAAGAAGTAGAGCGTGGGGACGGCAGCACCGGCGACCTCGGCCAGCCGGTCGCAGGAGTGGCCCTGCAGCGGCGTCACCTGAGCGAGGTCGCTTAGCGCGATGCTCGCCCGCTGGTGCAGCTTCGGGGCAAGCTCGATGGTCACCACCTCGGGGAACACGCCTGCCAGCGCCCGGGCGGTGACGCCGAGGTAGGTGCCCGTCTCGACCGCGCGCGCCAGCTGGAGCCGGCCACGCAGATCGGCGACGAACTCAAGATCGAGGGTCCCCATGAACGGATAAGGGTAACGATTCGTCGGGCGGCGACCGCGTCTTCCCTCCCGCGGGCGGGCCTCGGAGCACCGGCATTCCCGATCCGGGCCGCGTCGTGACACCCGTGGCCGTTACTGTCGGTGTACATGACGCGCGCGAACCTGCTCATCGTCATCCCGGCCTACAACGAGACTGGACGCGTGGGTGCCGTCGTACGCGACGTGCGCGAGCACGTGCCGGACGCCGACATCCTAGTCATCGACGACGGCTCGGCCGATGCGACGGCCGACGAGGCTCTGTCCGCCGGCGCGCTGGTCGCGCGCCTGCCGCTCAACTCGGGCTACGGCGCGGCGCTGCAGACCGGCTACAAGTACGCGGTACGCAATGGCTACGAGATTATCGGCCAGATTGACGCCGACGGGCAGCACCAGGCGTCGTACCTTCCAGAGATGGTGCGGACCCTGAACGAGGCGCCCGCCGACGTGGTCGTCGGCTCACGCTTCATGGATAACGACGGCCACTACAAGGCCTCCCGCGCCCGGACGACCGGCATCGCGCTGTTCGGCCAGATCGCCTCGCGTATCACCCGCCAGCACGTCACCGATCCGACCTCCGGCTACCAGGTGCTGCGCATCGACGTGGCCCGGTTCTTCTGCTCGGACGTCTACCCATCCGACTACCCGGACGCCGACATCCTCATTCTTCTCCACCGCTCCGGCTTCGACGTCCGCGAGGTGCCGGTGCAGATGCGCCAGAACACCAATGTCTCGATGCACTCCGGCCACCGGAGCATCTACTACGTGTACAAGATGATGCTCTCGATCTTCGTGACGTTGTTGCGGCCGCGCCGGGGGGGAAAGACGCCATGATCGACACTAGGACCCGTCTGCTCGCCATCGCCGGCGCCGTCGTCCTGCTGCTCATCATCGTCGATCTCGTCCGACGGCGGAAGCTCAAGGAGGAGTACTCGGTCCTGTGGGTCGGGGCTGCGCTCGGGCTGATCATCATGGCCTCGTGTGTGCAGCTCTTGAGCTGGATCACCACCGCGATCGGCGGGGTGACACTCTCCTCGACGATCTTCTTCTTCGCGCTGCTCTTCGTGTTCTTCGTGCTCCTGCACTACTCGGTGCGGATCAGCTCGATGGAGCGGCGGATGACCGCGCTGGTGCAGGAGATGGGGCTCGCCGCGGTGCGGGCGACCCCGCCCTTGGCCGGCGGCGCGCTGACCGCCGCGGAGCCGCGCTGCGCCGTGATCATCCCCTGCTACGACGACGGCGAGCTCGTGCCCGAGGCGCTCGCCTCGATCCGGGAGGATGAGCCCGTGGAGGTAGTAGTGGTCGACGACGGCTCGACCGACCCGCGGACGCTGGAGGTCCTCGCCGAGCTGGAGCGGACCGGTACCACCGTCGTGCGGCGGAACAACGGCGGGCTCGGCGCCGCGCGCACCACCGGCCTGGCCGCCACTTCCGCGCGGTTCGTCTACCCGCTGGACGCCGATGACCGGCTGGAGCTCGGCGCGCTCGCCTCGATGGCCGACGCGCTGGAGAGGACGCCTAGCGCCGGGTTCGCCTGGGGCGACTACGAGCTGTTCGGCGATCAGACCGGCCGGTACCGATCTCCCGACGAGTGGCTCCCGTGGACCCTCACGTACGTGAACCCCTATCCCGTGTGCTCGATGTTCCGGCGCCGCCCGCTCGAGCGCGCCGGCGGCCGGGCGGGACGGGCCTACG
>JBDNIX010000454.1:0-3949 GCA_041688045.1 Nitriliruptoraceae bacterium | reverse complement strand
TGGCGAGCAGGCGCTGTTCGACACGGTGGAGGGGGCAGACGGGCTCGGGATCCGCAACCTCACGGTCTACGCCTTCTCGACCGAGAACTGGAAGCGCCCGGTCGAGGAGGTGCGGTTCCTGCTCGGGTTCAACGAGTCCCTGCTGGTCCGACGCGCCGATGAACTCAACGACCGCAACGTCCGGGTTCGGTTCATCGGACGTCGGGACCGTCGCGTGCCCGGACGACTGGTCCGCTTGATCGACCAGACGGAGGCACTGACCGCCACCAACGACGGACTGACGCTGCGGATCGCCTTCAACTACGGCGCACAGGCCGAACTGGTCGATGCGGCGCAGCGCCTGGTCGACGACGCCCGCGCCGGGCGGCTGAACCAGGTCGACGAGGCGACGTTCGCGGCTCGGCTCTACGACCCGGAGATGCCCCCGGTGGATCTCCTGGTGCGAACGTCGGGGGAGCAGCGGATCTCGAACTACCTGCTGTGGCAGGCCGCATACGCCGAACTCATCTTCGTGGACACGCTCTGGCCGGATTTCGACCGACGGGAACTGGCGCGGTGCCTGCGCCTGTACCAGACGCGCGACCGTCGGTTCGGTACGGCCGAGGACACCCCCCGGCCGGCCGGCGCCGGCCAAGGGTGAGGTGGTGGGATCAGTCCGGCTGCGGGAGGTCGATCGCCTGCAGGAACGTCCCGATGATCCGATGGGTCAATCCCCAGATGATTCGTCCGTCGTGGTCGATGGCCGGTAGCACGATCCCCGTCCAGCGCAGCCGGACGCCCGCGGATGGATCGGCCAGCCGACGCAACGGGATCCAGAGGGCCTCCGCCACTTCGCGGGGGTCGGGATGCAGCGGTGGTCGGTGGTCGAGGACGTGGACGAATGCGGCGATCAGACCACGGCTGGTGCGCCCCGACTGATCCGGTAGTCGAACTCCGGGGCCGTCGAGTTCGACACCGATCTCCTCTCGCCCTCGCAAGGAACTCCAGTGAACCTGCTGTCTCACCAAGCCTGACTGGGAGGGTCGAGCTCGTCACGACGTCCGCCGGGAAGGGCCATGTGGCCGGACCACGGGTCCCCGGCGCGTTCGCTGCGTTTGATGAAGGCGACGTCGGCACCCCGGGACCCGGGCACGACGACCACGGCCGTGGCCGCCTGCCAGGGACGTCGGGTGTCCCGCACGGGCGTCGCCGGGCTGGCAGCGGACAGGCGGCGGCGGACCTCCGCTACCTCGATATCGAGGTAGACGGGATCGTGGGCGGCGTCGCGTCGGGTGATCGGTTCGCCTACAGGATCTGGGACAGGAACAACTCCGTGCGCTCCTCCTGGGGTGAGGTGAACAGCGTCTCCGGATCGTTGACCTCGACGACACTGCCGTCGGCCATGAACACGACCCGGTCGGCGACGGCCCGCGCGAACCCCATTTCGTGGGTGACGCAGATCATCGTCATGCCCGACTCCGCCAATTCGGTCATCGTGTCCAGAACCTCCTTGATCATCTCTGGGTCGAGCGCGGAGGTCGGCTCGTCGAACAGGATGACCTTGGGCTCCATGGCCAGGGTCCGGGCGATGGCGGCACGCTGCTGTTGGCCTCCCGAGAGCTGCCCCGGGTACTTGTGGGCCTGCTCGGGGATGCGCACCCGTTCCAGCAGTTCCATGGCGGTGGCGCCCGCGGCCTTCTTCGGCTTGTGGCGGACGTGACGAGGCGCCAGGGTGATGTTCTCCAGGATCGTCAGGTGCGGGAAGAGGTTGAACGACTGGAACACCATGCCCGTTTCCCGACGGATCTCCTGGATGTCTCGGACGTCCTCGCTGAGTTCCGTGCCGTCGACCACGATCCGACCCCGGTCGTGAATCTCCAGTCGGTTGATGCACCGGATCAGGGTCGACTTTCCGGACCCCGACGGCCCACAGACGACCACCGTTTCACGCTTGCCGACCAGCAGGTCGATGCCCTTGAGCGCCTGGAAGTCGTCGAACCACTTCTCGACACCCTCGAGGGTGATCATCACCTCGCCGGTGCCCCCGACCTGTGTGGCCTGGCGGGTCAGCGTGCTGTCGACCATGGTCTGCTCCTTGCCGGCGTCGCCGTCAGCGGGTCCCGACGCCGAGCCGCGCCTCGAGGCGCTGGCTCTCGCGGGACATCCAGTAGCTGATGATCCAGTAGATGAACGAGATGAAGATCAGGGTCTCCATGATCAGCCCCTGACCCAGGAAGTCGGGCTGCTGCGTGACGTTCTGGGCCACGGCGAGCAGGTCGTTGAGCCCGATGATCAGCACCAGCGTGGTGTCCTTGAACAGACTGATCGCCTGTCCGACCATTGCGGGGATCACGTTGCGCAGCGCCTGCGGCAGGATGATCAGCCGGGTCTGCTTCCACGGGGACAGGCCGACCGCCTGGGCGGCCTCCCACTGACCACGGGGGATCGACTGCAGACCACCTCGGACGATCTCGGCGACGTAGGCCGACGTGAACAGCGTGAAGATGATGAGGGCCCGGCTCACCCGGGTGATGCTCTCCCACTCCGGGGGAAACAGGAATGGCAGGACGAGCCACCCGATGAACAGCAGCGCGATCAGCGGCGCGCCGCGGAAGAACTCGACGTAGATCGTGCAGGTCCAGCGGACGACCGGCAGCGTCGACCGACGGCCGAGAGCCACCAGGATCCCGATCGGGAAGGCCAGGAGCAGACTGCCGATGGTGAAGTAGGCCGTGACCAGCAGCCCGCCCCACGAACCGCGCGACACGCCCCCGAAGCCGCTGATGACCAGGAGTGCGGCCGCGACACCGACGACGACCGCCAGGTTGACGTACGTGCGTCTCGAGCCGGGGATGGCGCTACCGACGCGGAAGGCGACCAGCCCCGTGAGGACGATCACGGCGAGCAGCATGATCGGCGTCGCCGTGCGCACGAAGGCGAGGATGACCACCAGCAGGGCGACCGGTGGCCCCATCCTGCGGGCGTAGTCGTGCCAGGGCGCACCGGTGTCCCGATCGGTGGCGATAGCCACGTTGCGGGCGGCCGAACTGGTGGCCCCCAGCAGCAGCCCGCCGGCGGCGGCCAGCATGCCCATGGCCACCCACAGGCGCCACAACTCGTCGCGAGGGAAGTCGCCCACCATCAGGTTGGTGAGGTTGACCACGATGATGTCCCACTTGGCGGAGACCGCGACGAACTGGATCGCCACCCAGATCGTCCACCCCAGCAGGGGAAGGATGAGCAGTGTGAGCAGGCTGTTCCACCAGTTGGAGAACAGGTTCTCGCGCAGCCAGGTGGTCGGGGAGGTGTGATCGACGGGGGGTGTCGACGCCGGCTGGGTGGAGGTTTCCGTGTCGGCGCCCATCAGCGTTCCACCAACGTGAGTCGACGGTTCGCCAGGTTGACGAAGACCGAGATCACCAACGAGATCAGCAGATAGCCGGCCAGGGCGATGAAGATCAGCTGAGGTGCGGGTTGGCCGTTCCCGATGGCCTGTCGGGCGATGCGCAACAGTTCCGGGTAGGCGATCACCACGCCCAGGGAGACGTTCTTCTGGAGATTGAGGAATTCGTTGCCGGTCGCGGGCGTGGCGATACGCAGCGCCTGGGGAAGCACGACGTGGCGCAGGCGGACGAACCAGCTGAGACCGAGTGCGTCTCCGGCTTCGGTCTGGCCGCGTGGCACGGCCTGGATGCTGCCGCGCACGATCTCGGCGATGAACGATGAGGTGTAGAGCACCAGTGCGATCAAGAGGGCGGCGTACTCCGGGAGTACCTCGGTGCCGCCCACGACAATGCGGCCCTCCAGGACCGGGAGCGTGAGGGACACCGGTCGGCCGAGGACCAGCCAGGCGACCACCGTGGTCACCAGGATGACGAGCATCCCAGAGGCCACGCGGTGGTGCGGTTGGCCGGTCGCATCGAACCGACGTGTGCGCCAGATCCCGATCGCGATCGCCAGCACGATCCCG
>JBDNIX010000087.1:0-6163 GCA_041688045.1 Nitriliruptoraceae bacterium | reverse complement strand
TAGCCGCGTTCGCAGGTCCGGCGTCCCGAGATGCCGTTGATGGAGAACTGTTCGTCGGGCTCCATCAGCGCACCATCGATCTCGTCGGCCAGCTTCTGGATGTTGACGACACGTGCCTGGCCGGACGGGTGATAGGTGGTGAAGGTGCTGATGAGGTGCGACGGTTTGAGTTGCTCCGCACGGGCGGTCGAGAAGTCGGCTTCAAGGGTGTCCAACCGCAGGTCCCCGCCACGGTCGCCGGCGCGCAACAGCTCCGTGATCTGCTCCGCGGCCAGTTCGGCATCGAACCGCGTGCCATTCCGGCCCGGTTCCACCTCGACGTTCGCCTGGACGGGCTCGAAGGTGCCGGAGCCCTGCCTGTCGTAGGTCGTCGGCGGCGTCCGGTCGACCAGGTAGCGGGCGTTCACGGGCTCCCGGGAGAACCGTTCGGCGACGTCGTCACCGACCGTCTCCTCCAACGCGTCTGCCGGCACGACCAGTTCCAGGGTGGCGCCGTTGCTGGTCGGGCGCTCGACCACATCGATGATCTGTGCCAGTTGGGTGGGTGACAGTTCGAGGATCTCCTCGCCGGAGGAGAGGGTCAGGCTGTCAGCGACCGCGCGTTCGACCTGTGCGGCGACGGCTTCCACATCAGCGTCGGGCACCAGCTGAGGTTCGGTGTCTACGGGGAGCTCCAGCTCAGCCGGCCCGGGTGCCAGCATCGCCTCGATCAGCAGCTCGGCGGTCTCGCCCTGCCGGACCGTGGCGCTGCCGGTCGGCATCTGGACATCGACCTCGAGGCTGGCGGGATCGACGGTCACCGATCCGGAGGAGATGTCACGGTCGATGTCCTCGGCCAGATCCTCGACCCACGCCGCGACGGCGGTGGGGTCGTAGTCGTCCTCCAACTCGATGTTCGTCGACGACCGCAGGCTGCGGAGGCGCACGGCGATGTCGCCCGGGAGGCCCTGCCGTCCCCGACCGAGCGCGGCCCGGACGGTCGCCTCCGTGTCGATGACGTAGCCGACGTTCTCCGGGACGACCTCGATGGTCCGGTCCTCGAAGGTGAACTGCACGGGGTCGGAGCGGTTGCTCTCGGCGACCGGGGCGATGGCCTCGCGGACCTGCGCTTCGGACATCCCGGACACGTCGATACCGGCCACCGAGGTGTTGGGCAGGACCTCACCCGCCTGGACACCCCACAGGATCGCCAAACCGATGAGGGCGACCGCAAGCAGCCCTCCGAGTCCGTAGCCGCCATAAAGGAGCGCACGACGTGTCGTCATCGTCGGTCTGTCCCCCATGGCATCGTGGAATATCGGCCCGCTGAACGAGGCAGCGTACCAACGCAGCTCCCCCTACCCGCGACACCCGCGACACGCCGGTGCCGGACCCGGCGGTCCGCCCTGCTGGTAGCGTTCCGCGGCGGTGACCGACGTGACTGGCATGGACGCTACTGGCATGTTTGGTGGCCGATCGATCATCGCGGCAACTCGTTGGATCAGTCTCTCGACGATGGAGGTGGCGTGGCGTCGCTGGCTCGTCCGTGGGTGCATCGTGCATGCATCGTCGTCCTGTGCGCCGCGGTGTTGGCGCTCGGTCTGGCCCGGCTGAGCGCGCACGCCCAGAGCACGGACGAGGAGCGGCTCGCGGACGCCCGCGCCCGTCTGGACGATGTCCGTGACGAACTGGCGCGTGCCGAGGAGGCGGCCAGCTCGGCGGACGCTGAACTCGAGAACGCGGATCGGTTACTGGCTGATGTCGAGGCGGTCATCAATGACGTCGCCACGGCGGTCGACGGGCAGCGGGCGGCGGTGGCGCGCACCGAGCAGCGACTGGCGGCCCTGGAGGCGGATCGGGAACTGCTCGTCGAGGCGTTCAACCGTCGGGCGACACGCGTCTTCAAGAACGGGCCGACGCAATCCCTGGACCTGCTGCTGAACAGTGGTGACGCTGCGGACGCCATGGCTCGCAGCGCCTACCTGCGCATCATCCTCGAAGGCGATCAGGTCGACCTCGAGGTCCTAGAGGCCGCAGAGATCGCGGTTTCCGCCGAACGCGGACGTGCGCAGGACGAACGTGCGCGCCTGGAGGCCTTGCTGCAGGAGCAGCAGGCGATCCTCGCCGACGCCCAGGAGCTGCGCGAGAGCCGGGCCCTGGAGGCGGCGAACGCCCGTGACCGCATCCGCCGATTGGAAGACGAGCAGGACGACCTCGAGTCGGAGCAGGAGCGCATCCAGGAACTGATCGAGGAGCGCCAGGCGGAGGAACGACGGCGGGCAGCGGCCGAACGGGAGGCCTCGCAGCAGCCCTCGCAGCAGGCCTCGCGGCAGGCCGCAAGACAACGATCACAGAACTCAGGAGCCGGATCTCGGGCATCGGCGCCCTCGGCCACCTCCAGCGCGGGGTATGCCTGGCCGATGTGCGCCCCGGTGACCTCCGGGTACGGAGCGCGATGGGGACGGACCCACCGTGGGGTCGACCTCGGTGCGTCGCGCGGCACGCCGATCGGCGCGGTGAAGGCCGGGCGGGTCATCTTCGCGAGCTGGCAGGGCGGGTACGGCCGCCTGGCGCTCATCGATCACGGTGATGGCGTGGTGACCGCCTACGCCCACATGTCGAGCTTTGCCGTCGGCTCGGGACAGTCGGTCCGGAGGGGCCAGACCGTCGGGCGCGTCGGGTCCTCCGGCAACTCGACGGGTCCCCACCTGCACCTGGAGTTCCGGATCAACGGACGCGCGGTGAACCCCCGCCAGTACCTCTCCGGCGGTCCCTGTTGACTGGGATCTCCTGACCGGATCTGCGGGCGGGGCCGATCGAACGTTCCTCGAGGCTCCATCAGTGCGTACGCTCCCGGCGTGATGGGCAACGGACACGAGCGGTACGACGGGCTCGCACTCGATCATGTCCTCGGAGGCCTTTCCGGCCGGGCCGCCTCGGAGTTCCGGTCGCATCTGGCGTCCTGTGGAGCCTGTCGGTCGCGGGTGGACGAGTTGCGCGGCATCGCCGCCGAGCTCGGCGAGATCGAGCGAGACGAGCGGTCGCGCGCCCGGCTGCAGACCGAGGTGGCGCGCCGTGACGACGCCGGGCAGCACGACGGCGAGCCCCCGCGGGCGCTCACGGTCGGGCACGTCATCGGGGCCACGGTCGTGGTGTTGTTGTTCGCAGCCGGCGTCGGGTTCTGGAACCTGCACCTGCGTACGGTGGTCGGCGCCTACGAATCGGCGGTCGCGTCCCAGTCCGACGCGCTGCGCGATCTGGCCTCCGGGGTCCTGATCGACGCGGAGCTGGCCGATGGCGTCACCGGACGGATGGTGGCCACCGACGAGCGGCTCGCCTTCACCCTGGCGAGCCTGGATGTGGATGCCGACGACGTCGTGACCGTGTGGACGACCGATGTCGATGGTGTGACGACGATGGCAACGGTGGCACCGGGCGACGTCCTGGAGGGCGGCACGTACGCGGGCGTGGTCGCCGTGGACGACGTGACGGCGGTCACCATCACGCTCGAATCCGGACCTCCGGGTGCACAGCCGGCGGGGCGAGAACTGGCGCGCAGCGACCTGGTTGCCGTCGCGACCGGATCCGACGGCTGACACCGTCGTGCCGGCTACGCGGGTTCATCGTTCTGGCGGTCCATCCGGTCTTCGGGGTCCTCGTCGAAGTAGTCCAGTTGGTCGATCGGCATCACGACGGCGGACAGGACGTTCATCAGGTGCGCAACGATGCGCTTGAGGTAGCGGTAGGTCAGGGCGTAGGCCACCGCGTAGGGCTCACCTATCCGCCCGGTGACGAGGTCGGAAACGCGCCGGTCGAAGTCGTCGAGCATCGCGTCGCCGTACTGGAACAGCTCGCGTGCCCGGTCGCTGTCGCGCTGACCGAAGACCTCGGCGACGTCGCTGACGAGCGTCGAAATGTCGCCCCGGAGTGAGAGCATCTCCGTCATCAACTCGCCCTGATCCAGCACGACGCCGTCCGCAGCGATGTCGTAGAGGTTCTTGGCGTAGTCCCCGATGCGTTCGACGTCCTTGACGATCGACATGTAGACGAGCACCGCTGGGGCTTCGAAGCCCCCGTGCACCCCGGCATGGATCACCAGTTCGCGACGGATCTCGCGTTCGGCCTCGTTGACACGGCGGTCCGTGACCCGGATGTCGTTGCCCACCGTTCCGGGACTCGCGCCACCGATGAGTGCCGACATGGCCATGTCGAACGCGTGGCGATCGTCGACGAACATCCGCTGGAAGGCCGCCTCGATGCGATCAAGTCGGCCGCTGTCGTCACGCCGGGTGAGTCCGAAAACCATCTGCCCATCCTAGTGGAGAAGAAGTGCTAGCCGAGGAGGAGGACCCCCAGAAGCGGCACGATCAGGAAGATCCCGAAGATGTAGGACACGACCACCGTGCGGCGCCTGACCGCCAGTTCCGCCAGCCATTGCGCGGCTCGGATCGGCAGGACGCGGATCTGGGGCACCGGGTAGAGCACGGCCAACGCCGTCAGGTTGAACAGGGTGTGGACCAGGGCGATCGTCAGGCCCTCGGGCCGGGCCACGGCCAGCGACGCCAGCAGTGCGGTGATGGTGGTGCCGACATTGGCGCCCAGGGTGATCGGATAGGCGTTCTTGAGAGTCAGGATGCCCGCGGCCACCAGCGGGACGAGGATCGACGTGGTGATCGAGGACGACTGGACCGCAACGGTGACGAGGATCCCCACGAGGATGCCAACGGATCCGCCACCACGTCCGACGAACCGGTTCATCGAACGTTCGATGGCTCCTGCCACCAACAGGCGCATGTTCTTGGTGATGAACCCCAGGGCGAGGAAGATCAGGCCGAGGCCGACCGACAGCAGCAGCAGACCGGCGACGAGATTTCCCATCAGCGCCGGGTCCAGGACGTTCTCCAGCTGATCCACCGGCAGCTTCACGGCCCTGCGGATGGGACTGCTAGGGGGCGCCGCCGCGCTGACGTCGGTATCGCGGAGAATGCCCGTGAGCCATTCGGCGGTCGTGGCCAGCCATCCGGTCGCCAGTTCCAGCGGGAGCAGGATCGCGACGGCAAGCAGGTTGAACATGTCGTGCATCGTGGCGCTGGCGAAGCCGCGGCGGAATTCGTCGGAGCGTCGGATGTTGCCCAGCGCAGCCAGGGTGTTGGTGACCGTGGTGCCGATGTTGGCGCCCATGATCATCGGTACGGCGATCGGCAGGCTGAGCGTCCCTGCGCCGACCAGGCCGACGATCGTGGCCGTCGACACCGACGAGGACTGGACCAGCACGGTGGCCAGGATGCCGGCACTCAAGCCCGAAATGGGATTGGCGACCTGTTCCAGCAACCCGTCGGTGAAGTCGGAGCCGAGCGCGCCGATGCCCGATTCCAGCAGCGCGACGCCGACGAGGAAGACGTACAACAGAAAGACCACCAGCGCAGCTCGCGCGGCGGTCGGGAGGTCGCGAGGGCGCGTGCGACCACTCCAGGGCTGTCCGTTCAGCGGAAGATCCTTGCGCGTCCGTAACGGCGGGCGGTGCGCAGCCTCGCAGGTCGGCACTGCAACCTGCAAGACACCTCACGTGAAAGGTGCGGACATGACGGAGGGCGCGGCATGGCCGCGCCCTCCGTGACGTGCATCGTGCTGTGCTGGAATGGAACCTCCGGCACCGCTCCCGGGGCGTGGTCCGCACAAACTCACAACGAGCAATGTGCGGGGCACCCGGGGCGTCGAGCGGGACGATTTCCCGACCGATGCGAGGGGCGGTACTCGGCTGGTATTCGCTGGAGCGTTCCAGCGTCCGGCCTCCTAGCGGCCGAGCACCTCCAGGGTCCCGATTCTATGGTTGCTACTCAATGGACCACCTCCTCTCTCTGGTACGCGCACTGTGCCATACGGATTGGCATCCTGCACGCAGGACGTGCCGTGTTGGCCGACTCCGTCCGGCGGGGTATCGTGCCGCCCGCTCGGGCACGTAGCTCAGTGGGAGAGCGCTGCCTTCACACGGCAGAGGCCGCTGGTTCGATACCAGCCGTGCCCACCCCACATAAGCGCAGGCCAGGGCCGGTTTCCGCATCGAGCGGGACCGGTCCTGAACCCTGTACGAACCCTCGTGGAACACACCGTCGGTGTCCCACCTCACGCCTCCCGCGCGCGGAGCGAGACGACGTTGCCCGACCCGTCGGCCGCCCGCCCGACG
>JBDNIX010000453.1:0-11615 GCA_041688045.1 Nitriliruptoraceae bacterium | reverse complement strand
TCGGAGCGGGACACCCACCGACGCATCGAGGCGGTGGACGATCGGCTCGAACGCTACCCCCAGATCCTGAGCCCCGGATGGCACGCCGATGAGGACCGTCTCAGGTGACATGCCTTCTGGCAGACGTTCGACGGGCGCGCCTGCATCATCGTTCGACAGCCGTAGGATGGTGCCGACGCAGGAGAGGCGTAGGTTTGTGGCACCGACTCTCAAAGGCACCCGCATGACCGACTTCGCCGGCGTCCATGTGGCACTGACCACCCCGTTCGATCCCACCACCCTGGAGATCGACCTCACGCGGTTCCGCGACCACTGCACGTGGCTGCTGGACAAGGGCATCACCGGACTGTTCCCGAACGGTTCCCTCGGCGAGTACGAGAGCCTGTCACCCGAAGAACGTCGCGACCTGTGGCGGGTGGCGGTCGAGGTGGCCAACGGCCGCGGCCTGGTCGTATCCGGGCTGTCCGGCCCGTCGTCCCGCCTGATCTGCGAGCTGGCAGAGCAGGCCCGGCAGGACGGCGTCGACGGCGCCATGGTCCTGCCGCCGACCAATCACGCGTCGACACCCGACGAACTGGTGGCCCACTACAGCGCCGTGGCCGAGGTCGGACTGCCCGTGATCGTCTACAACAACCCGTTCTCCACGCGCAGCGACCTCACGCCGGACATCCTGGCCCGGCTCAACCGCATCGACGGCGTGGTCGGGGTCAAGGAGTTCTCGGGGGACGTCAGGCGCGTGTCGGAGATCCTCGAACTGGCGCCGGACATGCAGGTGCTGTGCGGCGCCGACGACCTGGCGCTCGAATCGGCCCTGATGGGCGCCATCGGCTGGATCGGTGGGTTCACCGGGGCATTCCCGCGTCAGACCATCGACGTCTTCGAGGCCGGTGTCACTGGCCGAACGGCCGACGCGCTGGGCGACTACCGCACGATGCTGCCGGCTCTGCGGTGGGACACCGGCCCCCGCTTCGTCCAGGCCATCAAGCTCGCCATCGACCTCGTCGGACGTCCTGGCGGCGGGGTGACCCGGCCGCCACGTCTGGCGCTGGACGATGCGGCGCAGGCGCAGGTGACCGCGACCGTGGACGCGATCAAGGGCATGTCGGCATGAGGTCCTCCCGGGTCTTCCACGCCGTCGACTCGCACACCGAAGGCATGCCGACCCGCGTCGTGACCGGCGGGGTCGGCACCTTGCCCGGCGCCTCGATGGCCGAGCGGCGTGAGTTGTTCATGCGTGACCGCGACCATCTGCGCACGCTGCTGATGTACGAGCCGCGGGGGCACGCCGCCATGTCCGGGGCCATCCTGCAACCGCCGACACGCCCGGACGCGGACGTCGGCGTCCTCTACATCGAGGTGTCCGGGTGTCTGCCCATGTGCGGACACGGCACCATCGGCGTGGCCACGGTGCTCGTGGAGACCGGTCTCGTGGAGGTGACCGAGCCGATCACCACCATCCGGCTGGACACGCCCGCCGGCCTGGTCGTCGCTTCGGTCGAGGTCCAGGATGGGGCGGCTATCGGTGTCACCATCGCGAACGTCCCGTCGTTCCTCGCCGTCAAAGACGCCGTCGTCGATGCCGGGGACGAACTGGGCGAGGTCACCGTCGACGTCGCGTATGGCGGCAACTTCTACGCGATCGTCCCGGCCGAGGCGGTCGGACTGGACCTCGGCCCGGGGACCGACCAGGAGGTGATCCGCAAGGGCCTGGCCGTGGCCCGGGCCGCGGACGCCCAGCTGGGGTTGGTCCACCCCGATGACCCGCGGATCTGCAACGTCCACCACACCATCTTCACGGCTCCCGGTGGCGCCGGTGCCTCGTCACGTGGCGCCACGATGATCGAACCCGGGTGGGTCGACCGCTCACCCTGTGGGACCGGCACCTCTGCGCGGATGGCCCAGTTGCACGCCCGTGGCGCACTGGATCTGAACCAGGACTTCGTGCACGAATCCCCCTTCATCGGCAGCCGCTTTCTGGGTCGGCTGACAAGCGAGACCACGGTCGGCGATCACCCGGCCGTCACCCCGACGATCCGCGGTCGCGCCTGGGTCACGGGCATCGGCACCTACCTCCTGGACCCGACCGATCCCTTCCCGGCGGGGTTCCTGCTCAGCCAGGGGCGGCCCGACGCGGACGGCGACGCCGGCCCCGCGACGGACGGGGCTCCGGAGCACGAGCCGTCGTGACGGGGCCCACCACCGCACCGACGACCGCGGACGTGGTCGTCGTCGGGAGTGGAATGGTCGGCGCAGCCTGCGCGTACGAGCTGGCCGCCACCGGGCTGTCGGTCGTCGTGGTCGACCGGGGCAACCTGGCCTCGGGCACGACGGCCTCCGGTGAGGGCAACATCCTGGTCTCCGACAAGGGACCCGGGCCGGAGCTCGAGCTGGCACGGCTGAGTCGCCGACGGTGGATCGAGTTCGCCGACGAACTGGACACCGACATCGAGTTCGACCAGAAAGGTGGGGTGGTCGTCGCGTCGGACGCCGTCGAGGCGCAGGGGCTGGCGTCGCTGGCCGCCGAGCAGCGCGGCGTCGGCATTCAGGCGCTGGAGGCGACCGGTGACGACCTCACGGATCTGGAGCCCCACATCGTCCCCGACCTGCCCCTCGGGATGTACTACCCGGAGGATTGTCAGGTGCAGCCGGTGCTGGCCGCGGCTGCTCTACTTCGGCGCGCCGGTGACCGAGGCGCCACGATGCTGGCCGAGACCACGCTCACCGGCATCGAGGTGGATGCCGTCGGGCGGGTCCGGTCCGTCACCACCACCCGAGGAACGATCGCCACCCCGTGGGTCGTCAATGCGGCGGGGCCCTGGAGCGGCGAGGTCGCGGCACTCGCGGGCCTGCGCCTGCCGATCGAACCTCGACGTGGCCACATCCTGGTGACCGAACCGGTCGGGCCACTGATCCGCCACAAGGTCTACGACGCCGGATATGTCGGCACGCTGACCGCCGATCCGGGGGATGCCCAGGTATCCGCCGTCGTCGAAGGCACGCGGGGTGGCACCCTCCTGCTGGGTTCGAGCCGCGAGTTCGTCGGATGGAACCGGCAGATCGACGGCGAGCTGGTGCGTCGGATCGGCGCGCGAGCCGTCGAGTTGTTTCCGATCCTGGCCCAGGTGCGTGTGATGCGGACCTACATCGGATTCCGGCCGTGGCTTGCCGACCATCTGCCGGCCATCGGCCAGGAGCCATCCGTGCCCGGGTTCGTGCAGGCCAGCGGCCACGAGGGTGCCGGGATCTGTCTGGCGCCTGCGACGGGGCTGATCGTGCGCGATCTGCTGACGGACCGAACACCGGAGGTGGACGTGCACGCCTTTCGTCCTGACCGACCCGCGCTCGCGCGCACGCCGGAGACCACCCATGGCTGACCGACCTGCCCAAGCGCCCGATCTGCGCGTTCCGGCAGAGCACGATCGCACCGGGATCCGACGCGGCGAACCGTTCACGTTCTGGTTCGGCGAGGCACGGGTCGTCGCCCACCCCGGCGAGACGATCGCCGCCGCCCTGATGGCCGCCGGACAGCGAGAACTACGTCGCACCCGCATCGACGGCCGGCCGCGCGGCTTGTTCTGCGCCATCGGCTCCTGCTTCGACTGCCTGGTGTCGATCGACGGTGGCGGTCCGACCCGCGCATGTCTGACCCTCGCACAACCCGACCACCACGTGGAAGCCGCCCATGCCTACTGATGCGCAGGCTCGGGTGGACGTCCTGGTCCTGGGCGCCGGTCCGGCCGGGGTACCTGCCGCCGTCGCGGCGGCCCGCGCGGGCGCCTCGGTCACCGTCATCGACGCCGCGGCGCGTCCGGGTGGACAGTATCACCGGCAACTACCGGCCGCTTTTGGCGTCCAGGCTCCCGGTGCCCTGCACCACGGATGGGACGCGGCGGTCGCCGGCTTCGTCGAGGTGGCGACCACCGACCACGTCCGTTTCCTGGGTGGAACCCGGGTGTGGCTCGCTGAGAGGGACGCTGACGGCGTCACCGTGCACACGACCGGAGCCCACCACGCAAGCATCGCCGCGCGCACGCTGATCCTGGCCACCGGAGCCACTGAACGCGTCCTGCCCTTCCCTGGCTGGGATCTTCCCGGCGTGCTGACCGTCGGGGCGGCCCAGGCGCTGGTCAAGGGCCAGGGTGTTCGGCCGGGCCACGCCGTGGTGGTCGCCGGCACCGGCGCACTCCTGTTGGCATCGGCCAGCACGCTCCTGCGGTCCGGAACCAACGTGCGGGAAGTCCTGGACGCCAACGGCCCGTCCACGTGGCGGTCCGGCGGTCCGCGGCTGCTGGCTCCCGACAAGGCCGTCGAGGCCACCGGGTACCTCGCGGATCTGGCTCGAGCACGCGTGGCGTACCGGCACGGCCAGGCCGTCGTCGCTGCTGAAGGCGACGGCAGGGTCGAGCGGATCACGGTCGCCGACGTCGATACGTCATGGCAGGTCATCGACGGCACGGCGCGCCACCTCGACGTCGATGCCGTCTGCGTCTCCTATGGCTTCACGCCCAACGTCGGCGTCGGCACGGCTCTGGGTTGCGAACCAACGGGCGGCGGCTCCCCGGCCCTGGAGGTCGATGGGCTGCAACGCACGAGCGCGCCCAACGTGTTCGCCGCTGGCGAGGTCACCGGCATCGCCGGCGCTGACGTCGCCGCGCGGGAAGGCTCGATCGCAGGTGCCGCGGCCGCGCATGCCTGCGGCTACGCCGTCGATCGCCGCACGGTCCGGCGCCACGTCCGTCGCCGCGACCGCGGCCGGCGCTTCGCGGAGGCGTTGCAGCGTGCGACCCCGATCAAGGACGGCTGGATGGGCTGGATGGACGATGCCACCATCGTCTGCCGCTGCGAGGACGTTGCCTACGGCACCGTCCGCACCGCCATCGACACGTCCCGGGCACGCGACGCCCGGTCGGTGAAGATGACGACACGGTGTGGCATGGGGTGGTGCCAGGCAGCCGTCTGCGGGCCCAACGTCGTTGATCTGATCACGGCGGCGACCGGATCTGTTCCGGCGGACGCCACGGGCCTGTCGAGGCGTTCCATCGCGGAGCCCGTCGCCCTCGGTGAGCTCTGAACGGGTCGCGCGGCACATTCCCCCGGAATGCCGTCCCGCGACCGGGCCGTTGCGGCCAGCTGCTCCAGCTCCGCGAGGACGTCCTCACCAGCCCAGATCCGGGGCAGGAGTCGGCGTGCGGCCAGCACGGATTCGGGCGCCTCAAGGACCGCGGTGTCTGTCGCCGCGGTCGAAGGCGGCGTCCGGGGGACGGGTCGGTCCATGCGCGGGGTATCGGCCGGGCCACTCCGGCGCTGTCGTGGTTGAGGCGCCCGTAGGTCAGCGACGACCGGTCAACCGCGACAGCTTGAGCCCGAGATGCAGCGCCAGGCGTTCTCCACCGTCCTTGAGATCCGTACCGCACACCTCCTCGATGCGACCGAGCCGGTGGTACAGCGAGGTGCGGTGCAGAGCCAACTGCTGGGCCGTGGCCTGCGCGCTTCCCGCCAGGTCGAGGTAGGTCTCGAGCGTGTGGACGAGGTCGGCGGCATCGGGATCGTCCAACAGCCGCTGCAACCCGGGATGGATCGTGGCCGCCTCGAGGTGCTCCGCAGACAGGTGCGACAGCGCACGATAGATGCCCAATTTCGACCAGTCCGCAATGGGCCCCACGGCGGCCAGGTGGATGGCGACGTCGGCAGCCTGACGGGCGTCGTGATACGACTGCCGGACCTCGGCGAGTGTTCCCTGCACACTGCCGATGCCGACCACGACCCGATCGACCACCGCGAGTCCGTGGCAGGCGTGAAGCAGGTCACCACGCAGCAACCTCGCCGTCTCTGCAGGAGGGGTCGCCGGATCGGCGGCCATGACCAACAGCCCATGGTCGAAGCGGACCAGGTGCAGGACGCGGCGCGGTCCGAAACGACGCCGCGCATCGATCAACGCGTGCTCCACGGCGACCCGCAACAGCTCGTCCGGTTCCTGACCATCGATCAGTACCGGTCGCGCCACCAGGACCACGACGCCCGCATCCTGCGGAAACTGGCCCGCGGTGATGACCTCATGCGCGGCCTGGATCTGAACGTCCGGCTCCGTGGTCAGCAGGTTGCGTACCGCCTCGGCGTCCCGGTTGTTGGCCAGTTCTCCCGCCAGGTTCTCGCGGTACAGGGCCAGGGCGAACCGGTCGCGCATCTGGTCGACGATGCCGAGCTCGTCCTGGCCCATCGACCCGTCCGGGTCCACGAACCACAGGAATCCCAGGAGCAGGTCCTGATGACGAATGGGGACGCAGACGCGCGGCAGCAGCCCCAGCTCACCGTTGGCCGGGGTGCGAACCGGTGACGTCGAGGTGGCGATCCCGAAGCCGCGGAACCACGCGATGACCTCCGGCGTGGTACGGCGACTGAGGATCGATTCCGACCGGACCTGGTCGACCGGGTCGGCATGTTCGCTGTAGACGATCATGCGTTGGCGGCGATCCTCGAGCACGATGGGTCGACCCGTACGCTGCGCCAGCGAATCGACCAGCCGCTGCAGGTCCTGCCCACGCATGACCACCTCCGACGAGTCGGGCGTCATCGATCAATCGTAGGACCACGATGGCGGCCGTCGGACACCGTGGCAGCAATTCGCGTCACCCCCTGACGCGGAAAGCTGCCACGATGCGGCCGCAGAGACCATCGGACACGTACCGGCCGGATCGGGTGCGGTGCCCACTAGTCTGGACGGCCATGAGCCACTCCTTCGATGACCGCGCCGCGACCTGGGACGACGATCCCCGGAAACTCGACCGTGCACGGGATACCGCAGCCGCCATCCGGGCCGCCGTGCCACTGACGTCTTCCGCGCGTCTGCTGGACTACGGCGCCGGTACCGGCCTGCTGTCCCAGGAACTGTGCGCCCACGTCGGACCGATCACGCTCGCGGATCCGTCCGAGGGCATGCGCAAGGTGTTGGCGACCAAGGTCGCCGACGGCCGGTTGGCCGGCGGCCGGATCTGGAACCTGGATCTGGCAGAGGATCCCCCTCCTCAGGAGCAATTCGACCTCATTGCCACGCTGATGACCCTGCACCACATTCGCGACCTTGCGACGGTGATGGCGAGCTTCGCCGCCCTGCTGGAACCCGATGGGGCCCTATGCGTCATCGACCTCGAACACGATGCGGACGGCTCGTTCCATGGGCCCGATTTCGACGGCCATCACGGCATCGACCGCGACGATCTGACGACGTGGATGACGGCGGCCGGGTTCGGTGCCCCGACCTTCGAGCGCTGCCACCGAATCGTCCGGGACAGCGGCACCTACGACCTCTTCCTGGCTATCGCGCGTCCGGCCACGGCTACTCCGCGGCGATCACCCGCCGGATGACGACGACGGCGACATCGGGACCGTGTTCTTCCACTACGACGGATTCTCGACCGCGGGCGGATGTGGCGTACGGAGGTGCGTTCTACGCCACGGTCGAGCTCACGACCCTTGGCTTGTCGGTGATTCCCAGCGACCTCCCCGCCCTGATCGCCCACGGGCTATCGATCAAGGCCGAGCTCAACGCGCGGCTCGACCTGCAGCTACCCGACGACGAGCTCGGCAACGGCTTCGTCCTGCGATGAGAGCGTCCGCTCGGACTCCGGACCAGTCGGGTGCGGTCACGGGCCGGGGCGACCGGCTGGAGCGGCAGATCCCCCGACGCGACCTCATGCTCAGGGCTCGCGGGGGCGACGAAGCCTGCGACGAAGCCTGCGACGAAGCCTGCCACGAACGAGTTGGCCGAGGAGATCATCATGACCGCACCGGAGATGACTGTGGTCGGCACCCACCCGTCATCGGACGACGTCGAGAACGCCCGCGAGTACGTCACCGCCGAAAGCGTCGACCACCCTCGTATCACCCAGCTGTCCAAGGCGTCGTGGCAGCTGGAGGTTCCCTCCACGGCGATCGGCCGGGCGCGTACGGGCCTGCAGCGCCACGAGCAGAGCATCATCTCAGACGCTTGGTGGTGACGGCTGGCGAGTCGCGCATGGCCGCCCTCAGAAGTCGCCGGCGCCGTGGCGAAGACCACGCAGAAGACGGTGCAGGGTCTGAAGATCCTGGTCGGACAGGCCTGTCTGTGTGAAGACCTGCTCGTTGAGCCGCTCGGTTCCCTCTGCGGCGACTTTGCGCCCCAGGTCGGTGAGAGCTGCCAACGTGGCGCGTCGGTCCGTCGGGTGGGCCTGCCGTTCGACGAAGCCCTGGGACTCCAGCCGATCGACGGCGCTGGTCACGCTGGCAGGGTGGACCTGCAGGCGGGCGCCGATCACGCTCAGTGGCAGCCGGGCCTCGCGGCTGAAACACAACAGCATCAGCAGTTCATATCGGGCGAATGTCAGCTCCAGCGGCCGAAGGACCTCGTCGATCCGGCCCTGGAGGATCTGTTGCACGCGCGTGATCGAGGTCACCAGCATCATGCCGTCCGCGGCGTCGTCCCAACCGTTGGCGACCCAATGGCGGCGCGCCTCCTCGACGGGGTCGAACGGCAGCGGATCGCGGATGGCGATGGCGATTCCTCGTGGCTTCGAGTTGCTCGTCGACGCCGCTGGCCGACGGTTGTTGGTGCGGCTGTTCGTGGCCCAGCGGAGAAGCCTACTGATCACCACTCACCGATGGTGTCGTCCGAGGCACCGGCGATCACACGTTGCGGCGGTACCGACCGCCGACGTCGAAGAAGGCGTCGGTGATCTGACCCAGCGAGCACGTCCGCACGGCATCCATCAGCACCTCGAACACGTTGCCGCCCGATACTGCGGCGTCGCGCAGTCGCTGCAGGTCCCCTTCCGCTTCTGTGGCGTGACGCGCGCGGAATGTGGCGACGCGCTCCAACTGTGAGCGCTTCTCGTCGTCCGTCGCGCGTGCGAGCTCGAGCGGGTTGCCCTCCACCTCGCCGGCTGCCTGCGCATCGGCGAGGAACGTGTTGACGCCGATGATCGGCAGTGACCCATCGTGCTTGCGATGCTCGTAGAGCAGCGATTCGTCCTGAATGCGTCCCCGCTGATAGCCGGTCTCCATCGCCCCGAGGACTCCGCCGCGGTCCGCCAGCCGATCGAACTCGGCGAGCACGGCTTCCTCGACCAGATCGGTGAGTTCGTCGACGACGTAGGCGCCCTGCAGCGGGTTCTCGTTCTTGGCCAATCCCCACTCCTGGTCGATGATCATCTGGATCGCCAGCGCGCGACGGACCGACGACTCCGACGGCGTGGTGACGGCCTCGTCGTAGGCGTTGGTGTGCAGCGAGTTGGCGTTGTCGTAGATCGCGCACAGCGCCTGCAGGGTCGTGCGGATGTCGTTGAAGTCCATCTCCTGCGCGTGCAGCGATCGGCCGGAGGTCTGCACGTGGTACTTCAGCTTCTGGGACCGCTCGCCCGCGCCGTATCGATCGCGCAACGCCACGGCCCAGATGCGGCGTGCCACCCGCCCGAGCACGGTGTACTCCGCGTCCATCCCGTTGGAGAAGAAGAACGACAGGTTGGGGGCGAAGTCGTCGATGTCCATGCCCCGGGCGAGGTAGGCCTCCACGTAGGTGAAACCGTTGGCCAGCGTGAAGGCGAGCTGGCTGAGGGGGTTCGCCCCCGCTTCCGCGATGTGGTAGCCGCTGATCGACACCGAATAGAAGTTGCCGACATCGTGGTCGATGAACCACTCCTGAACGTCGGCCATGCACCGCAACGAGAACTCCGTGGAGAAGATGCAGGTGTTCTGGCCCTGATCCTCCTTGAGGATGTCGGCCTGCACCGTCCCGCGCACGGTCCGAAGCACGTACGCACGGATGTCGGCCGCTTCCGCAGCAGACGGCTCCCGACCCTGCTGTTCCCGGAAGGCATCCCGACGCTGATCGATGGCGGCGTTCAGGAACATCGCCAGGATCGTCGGCGCGGGTCCGTTGATCGTCATCGACACCGACGTGGTGGGGTCGCACAGATCGAATCCCGCGTACAGAGCCTTCATGTCGTCCAGCGTCGCGATGGACACCCCCGACGTGCCGACCTTGCCGTAGACATCGGGCTGTTCGGCTGGATCGCGCCCGTAGAGCGTGACCGAATCGAACGCGGTCGACAGCCGCGTGGCGGGATTTCCCTTGGCGAGATAGTGGAAGCGACGGTTGGTCCGGAACGGGTCCCCCTCACCGGCGAACATCCGCGCGGGCGCTTCCCCGTCGCGCTTGAACGGGAACACACCGCCCGTGAACGGAAACCGGCCAGGCAGATTCTCGCGGCGGAGGAACGACAACAGCTCGCCGTGATCGGACAGCCTCGGCAGGGCGACGCGCCGGATCTTGCTGCCGGACGGCGTCTCACGGGTCAACGGCGCACGAACCTCGCGGCCGCGCACCTCGTAGACCAGCTCCTCGCCGGCGTAGGCCTCCACCGTGGTCGGCCACTGATCCAACAGGGAGGCGACGTCGTCGTCGAGGTCAGCCTCAAGGCTGCGCAGTACACCATCCAGTCGTCCGAGCTCCTCCGCGTCGGTTTCCCCCGCGTCGTCGCTGAGCAGCTGCCTCGAGGTCCGCAGGTGTTGCACCTTGCGGGCGACCTCGGCCTGATCGGCGGTCCGGCGGTGGTAGGCCCGGACCGTGTCGGCAACATCGGCGAGGTAGCGCTCACTGGACGCCGGCACGACGGTCGACAGCTTCGTCGAGCTCCGGACGTCGACGCGGTGCAGCACGCCACCGCCCGCCGGCAGGCCGTGGTCTGCGAGCAACTCGGACAGCGCCTGGTAGAGCGCCGTTACTCCGTCGTCATCGAACCGCGCGGCCGAGGTGCCGAACACCGGCATGTCCTGCCAGGCGCTGCCGAACGCCTCGCGGTTGCGGACCAGCTGACGGGCGACATCGCGCAGGGCGTCGTCGGCGCCGCGACGTTCGAACTTGTTGATCGCGACCAGGTCGGCCAGGTCCAACATGTCGATCTTCTCGAGCTGCGAGGCGGCACCGAACTCCGGCGTCATGACGTACAGCGACGCGTCGACGTACGACGTGATCACGCCACTGCCCTGCCCCATACCGGGGGTTTCCACGATGACCAGATCGTTGCCCGCGGCCTTGCACGCCGCGATGACGTCCGCGAGGGCGGCGGGAACCTCGCGGTCGGACTGTCGGGTGGCCATGGACCGGAACAGCACCCGCCCGGCCGTGATCGAGTTCATGCGGATGCGGTCGCCCAGGAGTGCGCCACCGCCCCGACGGCGGGTCGGATCGATGGCGATCACCGCGACGCGGAGCTTGTCCTCGTGGTCGATCCGGAAGCGGCGGACCAGTTCGTCGGTCAGTGACGACTTGCCGGATCCCCCGGTACCGGTGATCCCCAGAACCGGAACGTCGCGCGACGCGGCGGCGGCGGTCACCGCGGTCCGCACGTCGTCCGACGCACTGCCGGTTTCCAACTGGGTGATGGTGCGGGCGAGCGCCGCGTCGTCACCGCCTCGCAGCCGGTCTAGGTCGACCGGATCGCTGGGGGGAGGGACGTCGCAGGCCGCGATCATGGTGTTGATCATCCCCGGCAGCCCCAACTGCTGCCCGTCGGCCGGCGAGAAGATGCGGGTCACGCCCCGTTCATGCAGCAGGTCGATCTCGTCCTGCACGATGACGCCGC
>JBDNIX010000452.1:0-4932 GCA_041688045.1 Nitriliruptoraceae bacterium | reverse complement strand
CAGTCGGACGGGCCCCATCCGAAGGTCGAAGACACGCTCGGCGAGCGGTGCCAGTCGGGCCCACCAGTCGGGTCGTTCATCCCGCAGATGGATGGGGACGAAGATGTCGACGGTCGGGCCAATGGGGCGATGCTCGGCGGCGACGCCGACCAGGCGATAGCCCCGGGCGATGAGCTCGCCGACGGGGACCGGCAGCAGGTCCGAGCGTCCGACGGTGACGGTCAGCGTCTGGTCTCCGGGGACCACGGGGAGCTCCGAGATCCAGTCACGGTTCCGGGCCCGCAGGCGAACGAGCACGGCCCCGTCCGTCGGGATCGGGGTCATCGTGGTCACGTCACCACCTCGGAATAGGTCGTAGGCCGGTACGGGGAGGCGGCATCCTCGCAGGGCGCACGCCGGGAGTCACGTACCCGGTGCTGCTACCCGTCTGGAGGCCCTGTGCTCGGGGTGGCGGGGTCGGACGACGCCGATCGTCCTCTACGCTGAGGCGCGATGCGCGGTTAATCCGTGTGTGAAGGAGTGGCAGCGTGTCCATGACATCGACGCCCGGCACCAAGCAGCCGGTGAGGTTCGGCGTGCTGGGCGCGAGCGGCTACACGGGGCGCCTGGTGGTCGCCGAGTGCATCCGGCGCGGCCATCGACCGATCGCCTTCGGACGTGATACGGGCAAGGTACGTACCCACCTCGCTGGGGACGGCATCGATGTCGATCGTCAGCTCGCGGGCATTCGCACCGTGGACGTCCTTGAGCCGCAGGGCATCCGGGCGGCCTGTGACCAGGTCGAGGTGCTGCTCTCCACGGTCGGACCCTTCGACGCGCTCGGGCGGGGAGTCCTGGACGCAGCCGTGGACACGGGGACGCACTACGTCGATGTGACCGGCGAACAATCGTTCATCCGGTGGGCATACGAGAACCGTGATGCTGCGGCGCGTCAGGCTGGCATCGTGGCCGTGCCGGCCGCTGGCTTCGACTTCCTGCCCGGCGATCTGCTCGCCGCCATTGCGGCCGATGCCGTCAGCCGACCGACGGAACTCCACGTGGCTTACACGGTCCCGTCGCGGGGGCTCAGGTCCGGCATCTCCTCCGCCGGCACCCGTCGGACGGTTGCGTCGATACTCGACCGGCCGGGCGTGGCCCTGGAGCGGGGCGAGGTCGTGGAAGAACGGATCGGCGAGGCGCGCCGCCTGGCCTGGTTCCCGCGTCCCGTCGGGCCGCGCCACGCCGCCGGGATCCCCGGTGGCGAGCCGATCAGCGTGCCTCGCCACGTTCCCGGGATCCGGACCGTGCGCACCTACCTCGCAATCCCTGGCTGGCAGGCGGAGGCCGTGCAGTTGGTCGGGAACGTCGCACGGTGGGGGCCGGCCAGGCGGGTGGTGACATCGGCGCTGAGCCGGGGAAGCGCAGGGCCGTCTCCGGAACGACGTCGACAGACCCGCTGGGGGTGTGTGGCCGAGGTCGAGGGGGCAGACGGTGTGGCGCGGGCCTGGGCGTACGGGCACGATCTCTACGGGTTGACGGCGACCGCGATGGTCGCGGTCGGTGAGACGATCCTCGGGGGACATGTGCCGCCGGGAGTGACGCCTCCGGCATCGCTGGGACCGCCCGGCGATCTGCTGGACGTGATCGCGGCACGCAGCGATCTGCGCTGGTCGGTGGCTCGACCGGAGCCCTCCGATTCTCGGCGGTCCGGGGCCTGAGGGAGGGCGGCCGGGCGGTGTCGCGTGTCAACAGGTGGCCGGGCCTCAGTCAGGGGTGCCGATGGGTGCGCTACCGTCGGGGATCCGCGAGCGATAGGCAGCACCGTGGCAAGTGTGTCCGGTCTCATCACGACCGTCAAGTCCGCCGTCGACGATCATGCACCCGACCTCACGGACCTTCGGGATCTGCGGGACCGGGTGGATCTGACGGAACTTCCCGACCTGCAGGACCTGCGTGACCGTGCGGGCGATCTGCGGGATCGGGCCGATGATCTGCGGGATCGGGCCGAGGACGCCTCCAGCGCCGTCCGCCAGGGGGTCCACGACCTCGAGCCCCTCGCGCGCCGTGCGGCGATCAGCGTGCTGGAGGCATTCCAGGCCATGCTGCGGGTCGCGCTGGTCCTGCCGCGCTTGGCACTGAAGGTGCTCGGACTCGTGCGCATCGCGGCGGTGCACGCCGAAGACGCCCGGGAGCGCGGGTTCGAGCTCAGTGAGCGCGCCCGGGACCGGGCACGATCGATTCCGCCGTCGCGGCGCGGACGGTGGGCCGGCCGGGCCCGTGCCATGGGCCTCCTCGGCACCGGGTTCGCCATCGGCGCCGTCATCGGCTGGTTCCTGGCCAACCGGCGCGCGCCGGAGTATCTCCAGGACTCACCCGTCGTCCTGCAGCCGGTCGGCGACGACGCCGACGCTGAGAGCGATGGCGACGCCACCGACGGTCCGGAAGCAGGAACCGGCACGTGACCGAGTCGCTGCTCGCAACCGACGAGCAGCTCACCGGCGAGGTGATCAGCGTGCGCTACGCCGATCTGGACAGCGGGTTCGGGGTCATCGAGCTCGAACCCGAGGACGGCTCGGATGGCGCACGGTGCAGCGGACCGCTGGCCAGCGTCGTTGAGGGACAGACCATCACGGTCGTGGGCCGGTTCAACGACCATCCCAAGTACGGGCGCACCTTCGAGGCGATCCTCTACGAACAGGCCACGCCGACGACGGTGGCGGGGCTGCGCAGTTTTCTGGCGTCCGAGCGGTTCGCGGACGTGCCCTCCAAGAGCGTGACCCGGGTGCTGACGACGTTCGGGAGTGGCGCCGGACAGGTCATCGAGCACGAACCGCAACGATTGGCGGACGGGGCAGGGATTCCGCAGGAACATGCGGAGGAACTCCACCGGGCGTGGTGCGAGGGGTTGTCGCTGGCGGAACTGGTGCGGTTGGTGGAGCCGTGTTCGTGGCCGATGGACGTCGTTCGAGTCGTGCATGCGCGTTTCGGTGCCGACGCTCCGAGCCTGGCGCGTCAGGATCCGTATGCCCTGCTGGCTGCGGAGCGGGTCCGTTTCGCACATGTCGATCGGCTGGCGGCACAACTGGGCATCGAGCCCACCGACCGGCGTCGGCTGGCCGCTGGTGCGCGTGCGGCCCTGGCCACGGCGCGACGCAGCGACGGCCACCAGCACCTGACCCGCGATGTCTGCGCGGCTGCGGCACAGCAGGTGCTGGGCGTGGACCGGGTCCTGGCCGACGACGGTGTGGCGTCGGCGCTGGCGGACGGATCGCTGGAGGAGGAGTTCGTCGACGGTGAGGCGGTGGTGTCCACCCCCGAGGCCCTGCAGGTCGAGCGCGACCTGGCGGGCGGCATCGCGCGTCTGCTGGCGGCGGATCGGCCCCGTCTCGCGCCGTATGCCGATGCTCTGGACCCGTCCGACGAGCTGACCGACGGTCAGGCGATAGCCGTCCGGCAGGCGTTCGAGCACCCGGTGTCGGTGTTGACCGGAGGGCCGGGCACGGGCAAGACCAGGACCGTGCAGGAGGTGGTCCGCGCGGCCGAGGAGGCCGGGCTCGAGGTCGCGTTGTGTGCGCCGACGGGACGCGCAGCCAAGCGGATCGAGGAGTTGGTCGGTCGTCCAGCCGCGACCATCCACCGGCTGCTCGAAGCCCGACCGACCGGTGGCGGGGGCTTCGCGTTCCGCTACGGGCGGTTCGAGCAGGTGCCGTTCGACCTCGTGGTCGTCGACGAGGTCTCCATGTGCGACACGGTGTTGGCCGAACGCCTGATCTCAGCGGTCGAGGAGGGAGGACACCTCCTGCTGGTCGGCGATCCGGACCAGCTGCCCTCGGTCGGGCCCGGAGACGTCCTGCGCGACATCGTGCGGTCCGGCGCCGTCCCCGTGACCGCGCTGACGGAGATCCACCGACAGGCGGCAGGCAGCCGCATCGTCGGCCTGGCACGCGAGGTCCTGGCGGGCGACATCGGTGAACTCCGTGGGATCGACGGGGACGTGTTCCTGGCGGAGGAACGGGACCGCAATGCCATCGTCGCCAGGGTGGTGGCTGCGGTCGCGGAACGCGCTCCCAGCTACTTCGACGTCGCGGTCGACGACGTGCAGGTCCTGGCACCGATGTACAAGGGACCGGCCGGCGTGGATGCGCTGAACGCCGGGCTCAAGCGGACCCTGAACCCGGCAGACGGGCAACCTGCCGTGGCCGGGTACAACCACGGGGACCGGGTCATGCAGACCCGCAACGACGCGGAACGGGACGTCGCGAACGGGGACGTCGGACGCGTCGTCGACCTGTCGACGTCGCAGGGCACACTGCGCATCGCGTTCCCGCGGGGCGAGGTCACCTACGACCGCAAGCAGACCCGCGACCTCACCCCCGCCTGGGCAGTGACCGTGCACAAGTCGCAGGGCGGCGAGTGGCCGGTGATCGTGCTGGTGTGCGACCGCTCGCACCGGGTCATGTTGTGGCGAAACCTCGTCTACACTGCGATCACCCGGGCCCAACGGGCCCTGATCGTGGTCGGGCAGGCCGACACCCTGCGCGGCGCTGCTCGCCACGACCGGCCGTCGGACCGGCGAACCGGGCTCGCATGGCGGCTGCGGCAGCTCATCGCCCCGGCTGATGGTCCCCACCGAGCATCGGCGACCCCGTGACGTCGGGAGTCGCGGCATTGTCCGGCACCATCGACCAGGCCTGCGCGAAGCGACCCATGGAGGCAAACAGCCCTCCACCGTCGTTCTGGACGATCTGCCCGTTGAGCCAGCGCGCCTCGTCGCGACACAGCAGGGCGATCACCTCGGAGGCATCCTCGGGGGTCGCCGCCTTGCGCATGGGGTGGGTCTGCTCCTCCGCCGCGACCAGCTTGTCGTGGAACGGTCCCGCCATCAGTCGAATGGATTCGGTGTCGATGTAGCCGGGGAGCACGCCGACCGCGGTGACCCCGTGCGGACCCAAT
>JBDNIX010000086.1:0-3344 GCA_041688045.1 Nitriliruptoraceae bacterium | reverse complement strand
CTCGCCGCAGGGACTGGAGGTAGTCGCCGGGCGGCATGGGGGCCGAGGCAGGTTCGAAACCGATCGACGGGGTGATGTGGGGCAGGATGTGGTCGCCGGCGAAGATGAGCCCCTCACGACCGTCGACAAACACGACGTGACCGCGCGTGTGCCCCGGGGTGTGCATCACCCGCAAGGTGCGCCCGCCGACCACGAGATCGGTGTCGTCGTCGAGCCAGGCGTCAGGAAAACCCGTGATCGGTGAACGGCTGCCGTCACGGGCCGCGAGCACCGCATCGATGATTTCCGGGGCGCCGTAGCGCCGCAGCAGCGACAACCGTTCCCCAAGCGCAGGGGCCGCGGGATCGGCCAGGACCGACAGCGAGGGTTGTTCCTCACGTCCCAGGCTCACACGGGTCCCGAACTGCTCCCGGAGCGCCAGCGCCAGCGAGTAGTGGTCGTAGTGGATGTGGGTGACAAAGAACCGGGCGACGTCGGCAAGCCCGCACCCCAGGGTGGCAAGCGCGGCCTCCAAACGGTCACGTGAGTCGGCAACGGCGACACCGGAGTCAACGAGCGTCAGCGTTTCGCCATCATCTATCGCGTACACGTTCACGGCACGCAGGTAGTCGTTGGGCATCGGCAGCGGGATCCGGTGAACACCCGGCGCCACCTCGAACACGCCCTCGTCCGTCCAGGATCGCGACGGGTCGTCTTCGGTGAGTTTCACGGATCAAGAACCTGTCGTAGCTGCAACCGCCGGTCAGCCGGCACCGTCGGCATAGGACGCTGCCAGGATACGACCCGCGAGCTCCCGGGCGACATCAGGGCAACTCCACCGGATGGTCGTAGCCGACGTAGACGTGCCCGAACGGACTGGCGTGATGGCCACACCTCCGATCGCCACCACGGCCGGTGGTCGGAGCGTCTCACGCGCCGCCCGTCCGTCCAGGATCGCGACCGGCCGCAACGCGCGGAAGGTTCATCCCTCGCACCCGCACAAGAACCACGGGCGTCCGGCCCACCGCCCCTCCGGTACCCACATGTCTGTGATGTGCGGATGACCAGTCGCAGACGGCTGCATACAACCGCCCGCAGCGGCGAATAGCGAGCGGGTCGCCGTCCTCATCTCGCTGGCCGCGACAGAACGAAACTCGTTGGCGCACATTCTTCGACCGCGACGTCCGCGTCACCAGCGCAGCCCTACTTGCGCCTATCGCGGTAGGAGGTGTTGGCTGGGGTTGCTGGTCCTCTCCCGCCAGTGTGGCCCTGCCCCCTCCTGACTCCTCACTTGGGCGGGGCCACCACCCGGGACTCTCGCCGGAGCGACTCCAGCGCTGCAGACACGTCCTCGCCGGCGACGGTGTCTGGAGATGTCGTGAGCTGCTGGAGCCGGGCGATCGCCCGTGAGAGCCGAGGTGGCGCGTAGCCGTGGCCAGCCTGCTGGTCTGCCTCCTCCGCTTCGAGGTCGACCATGATGGCCTGCAGTTAGCGACGTTCATCACCGGTCATGCTGGCCCCTCGCTCGACGTATCTGCAGGATAGAGCCCCGAGGTGTGGGAGACCCATCCACGTGGGTTGGAGGCTGACGTCCGAGAAGCGGCTGTTCTCGAAGGTCAGCCCTGTCCGCCAGCAGTCAGGGTGGTGTCTCGCGGCCACCACGACGCGCATGGTTTCAGCTGTGACGCTTCCACCGCCATGCGGAGAGGGTTCTGTTCGCCGCCGCAGGACTGTCGCTGGCGGTCCCCTCCCAGTCCGGGTGGTCGATGCCGTTATCGACGCCCTTGCGACCGACGTCCCGCAGAGTTTCCACGGCGCCGCGCCAGAGTTGCGGGCTTGCGACATCCAGCGACATTCGTGTCACAACCGAACTGCCGACGGCGACAGTCCCTCTATACAGGCACATGTTGGAGAGACACCAGTGGCGGGCCCGTTGATCCGGACGGCTGAGGTTCCAAGGAGTGACGATGAGTCAGGCGCCACCGATCGGAGACTTTCCCGCACTCGACGAGCGGCTGTTGTCGCCACAGGAACTGGCGGACTATCTCGCGATCCCGGTTGCGACGGTCTACCAATGGCGTTGCCGAGGAGACGGACCTCGCGGCTTCAGGGTCGGCAAGCACGTCCGCTACCGATGGTCCGAGATCTTCATCTGGCTCCACGAGAACGCCGATCCAGCACGCTGACGGCTACTCGTCGAGACGCACCGGTGACCATCGAGACCGCGTCCGGCTGGCGGGTTTGAGGCGGCACGTCGCTTGAGGACGGTGGCGACGCCCGGGGGGCACCTACGGGCGTTTGTCAGTGGAGGCGGCACGGCGGCCTACCCCGGATCGGCCACGATGCTCAGCAGGCCGAGCAGGTCCTCGACGAACGCCCAGCCCTCACCCTCGTCCAGTCGCCCCAGCCCCTCACCGGCCGTGTGCTCGAGGAGGCGGCGTGGGGCCGGTGGCGACCAGACCGCCGCCACCTCGGTCGGATGATCCGACAGCAGTCTGGCGAACGCGGGCCGGTGCGCCTGGGTTCGCGTGTGCAGTTCCGCCTGCCGCGAGTGCCACACGATGCCGTGGGCTTGCTGCCCACCGACGCGGCGTCCGACCAGGTGGGACGCCCATCGTCGGGTGCACGCGTAGTGGACCGGCGCGCTCGACACGAGTTGGTCCCGGCCGATACCGAGACGCCTCAGTTCGGGGTCACGCAGGTCGAACAGCCGGACGTCGTGGCGGAGCTCGACGATCGACTCGGACCATGCTGTGAGCGTCGGTACCTGGATGCGGGGGTGCGGTGGGGCGGCCTCGTGGAGGGCGGACTCGAGCAGCGCCCCGATCTCGGTGGTCGCGACGTACACGTGCGACGAGCCGCGCTGGGGTGCGAACCGGGTGGCGCCGCTGCCGGAGGCGAGCTCGTGCGCCGGGTAGGCGTGCTTGTGGCCGCGATGAAGGCGTGCGCCGGCTGACCAGACGGTGGAACGCAAACGGATCGGGGGCTGCTGAGGCACCGGGCACCGTGCGGAGCCGCAAGGTGCGTCGGTCACTGGATGAGCCCGTCGATCGCCCGGTCGACGGCGTCGAGGTCACCGGCCCGGACGGCGTCCGCTGGGGACCGGCCGTCGTGGATCCATCCGTTCGGGGTCTCCCACCAGTCCCAGATGGCCCACGGCCCCATCCCCCACGTCACGAGCCGGCGGGTGCGCTCGGCGAGGTGTTCGTTGAGCGCGAACGCCTCGTCAAGCTGGATGGTGGGGACCAGCATCGTGCCGTCGTGCAGATGGACGACCGCCAGCCGACCTTCCTTGCTCTTGCGGTTGACCCACTTGCGGGCCGCTTCGGCGCTCCTGCCGGTGGCTTCGGCGAGCTGCGCGATGG
>JBDNIX010000085.1:0-5216 GCA_041688045.1 Nitriliruptoraceae bacterium | reverse complement strand
GGTCGCTGTGGCCCGCACCTCGGGGTTGACCCAGGACCAGATCGCCGCCGACTTCGGGATCTCGTCCCACTCGGTCCAACGCTGGGTGAAGCAGGCCGACATCGACGACGGTGTTGCCCCGGGCGCGACCACCTCGGAGCAGGACGAACTGGTCGCGTTGAAGCGCCGCAACCGGGTGCTTGAGCAGGAGGTCGAGATGCTCCGGAGGGCCACGGCCTACTTCGCCAAGGACGCGGCCCCAAAATGACCTACCCGCTTGTCCTCGACCTCGCCGATGACGGCATCGCCGTCACGGTGACCTGCCGGGTGCTGGGCTTCTCGACCCAGGCGTTCTACAAGTGGCGCGCCAACCCGGTCTCGACCCTCGACTGGGATGACGCGCACCTGATCGACGCGATCATCGGCATCCACGCCGATGACCCGGAGTTCGGCTACCGGTTCATCGCCTACGAACTCGGCGTCGCTGGCCACCAGGCGTCGGAGAACCGTGTGCAGCGGCTGTGCGCGCTGCAGCAGGTCCTCTCCAGCACGATCAGGCGTCGGCGGCGCGGGTCGGGCAAGACGCCCGGTCCCGCGGTCCACGACGATCACGTCAACCGGATCTTCCAGGCCGAGGGGCTCGATGAGATCTGGCTGACCGACATCTCGGAGCATCCCACGGCTGAGGGCAAGCTCTACATCTGCGCGGTCAAGGACGTCTGCTCACGGAAGATCGTGGGCTACGCGATCGGGCCACGCATGACCTCGCAGCTGGCGGATGCGGCGCTGCGCACCGCGATCGCACGCCGAGCTCCGACCGGGACCGTGGTCGTTCTGACAGGGGCGGTCAATTTCGATCACGGCGCTACCAGCGCACCCTGCGGGCCCACGGGCTGACCGGCTCGATGGGCCGGGTGTCCTCCGCGGGCGACAACGCCGCGATGGAGTCCTTCTTCTCGCGGCTGCAGAAGAACGTCCTCAATCGCCAGGCCTGGGCGACACGCGACGAGCTCCGCCTCGCGATCATCACCTGGATCGAACGGACCTACCACCGCCGCCGCCGACGCCAACGCGGACTCGGCCGACTCACCCCGGTCGAGTTCGAAGCCATCACCCGCCAGACCACCCTCGATCACGCAGCATGACCCGCACAACCGCCGTCAACCGAAGTCTGGGCAGACCCCAGAGCGGTAGCCCATCTCGCGCCCGCTGCCGCGTCTCCCGGTCGGATCGAAGCGACTGGAAACGCCAGATGTACTACACCGGCAGTTCATCGCCGGGAACGTCGATGCTGGAGCGATGCCGTGCACGTGCTCCTCATACCCAGGGCGCCTTCGGGTACTTGACGAGCCAGTAGGCACCCAGAAGAAAACACACCACCGCCTACGAGGGTCGCTTGAGTCCCGCGCTGCGCCCGAGCGAACGGTGGTCGTGCACCCGTCCCGACTCAGCGTTCGGTGAGCGGAGTCCCGCCCAGTAGGGCGAAGCTGTCGCTACTCGTTCTCGCGTTGGAGCGTGAGCTCCCACAGGTCACCCTCGTGGGCCGTCACGGCCGCCGACAGGTAGGTGACGTCACCGTCGTGCACGAGGAGCTTGGCGCCGACCTGAAGGTTCTCGTCACCGTCGAGCAGGGCTTCGTGGATGGTGAGCCGGCCTTGTCGCAGCATCCGAGCGTTGACCTCGGTGGTTACGACCGGCCTGGTGATCGTCTTCATGGCAACCTCCACGGGTCCCGATCGTACCCCTCGTCGTCGGCAAGCGGCTGTGGGCCGTCGAGCCGATCGAGCAACCGTTCCAGCTCGGGCAGGAACCGGTTGCGCAGATCTCGTCGCTGGGCCGGGCTGCCGGTCCGGTCGGCGAGGGCCTCGAACGGGATGTCCCGCTGGATCACGATGTCGAAGTGGACCGGGTTGGTGGGGTCCGGCTCACCGTCGGTGGAGGTGTCCGTCGCCCACATCTCGTAGCCAAGATCACGGAGCATGCTGGCACCGACGGTGTAGTAGCTCGTGTAGCGGGTCCCGACGGCGAGGCGGCCGGGTGTCCAATCCCCGTGGAGCGCGAAGCACGACATCGCGAGCACTGCTTGGTCGGCCAGACGTTCGGCTTCGAGCACCGGCCCGTAGAGATCGGCTGTCGCGAGCGCGGCCTTGATCACCTGGTGGGGCTCGACGCTCCCGAACCGGATGAGGGCCTCGTCGGTCAGTTCCACCAGCCCGGTGAGACGCGGCTGCACCAGGTCGCGGGACAGTGGCATCGGTGGCTAGCTCCTCCGGATCACACTCGCGTCGCCGCGTGCACGAGCCCGTATCTCACGGCGGTCGAGCGAGCGTAGAGCCTTCTGCGTCCCTGCCCCGGGTTGTTCCGCGGGGCCGGGCCGTGGCAACAATTTGGTAACGAACCGTTCGGCAGACGCCGAGATCGACCGGCATCGGCCGTCACGTCGATCGGCGTTTCCGCAGGTCAGAGGCATATCGCGTCATCTGCCTACACGAGGCGTCACCGGCTTTCGCAGGTTCGACTCCTGCACGCCCCACAGTCTACGGCCCCGGATTCGCGTCCGGAGCCGTCCCATGTCACCGCAACGCGTGTCAGCGGCGGTCGTTCGTCTCGGCGCGCTCGGCGCGCCCGGGCCGTCTGGGGCACCCGCGGAGGCGCACCCCACTTCTGTCGACTGCCGTAGCCGCTATGAACGCTGACACCCTCCGGGTCAGCCGTCGGCCGCCCCCGCGTCAACACGTCGTCCTGGTACCAGCGGGCGCCGATCCGTTCTTCGGTGAGGGAACGGTCCGCGATTTGGAGTCGGACGGCTCGCACGCCTTCCCTGTGTCGGATGCCTCGTTCGGGGCCGTGGCCATCACCCTCGAAGGCTTGAGGGGGGTTCATGGGTTCGACCACGCGGTGCTGATGGTGGCGGTGGCCGTGTCGACCGCGGGGGTCGGCGCGACCGTCCTACTCGCCGACGAGCCCCATTCCTGGTCATGGGGGCGCTGGTGGGCGCGGGTCTGGCCGTATCCGGGATACTCAGCACGCAGGCGTACCGGCGGGCCGTGCGGCGGATCGCCGCGGAGCGCGGACTGCACCGATGAGCGACTTCGATCCGCTGATCCACGCACCCAAGCGGCTGCGGCTGATGGCGATCCTGTCCGCGTTCGATCACGTGACGTTCGCGTTGCTCCAGGAGCGACTCGACCTGAACCCGCCGGATCTCTCCAAGCAGATCAAGGCACTCCACGACGCCACGTACGTCCAGACCTCCAAGACCGGTCGTGGCCCGGGCAGCGAGACATGGGTCCACCATGACCCGGCGGGACGAAAAGGCCTACGACCAGCATGTCGACGCGCCCCGATCGCTTCTGGACGGCGAGGTACCCGCAACCGGGAACTCGGCCGGCCGTGACGACTTCTGACGGGACAGTGCCGACCGGGGCCGTCCGGTGAAGTGAACTGACCTCCGGTGCGTCACGTGGCTTCACCGGATCGCGGCTGGTGCCCACGCGGCTGCGGCGGTGAAGCGGATCGACCCTCCACGGGTCGATCAACGTCACGGGACACCAGTTCTGCGGGCCGGGCGGGCAGCCGCTCTACGAGGTTCCGGCCTATGAGGTGGCGGCCTCGCGCACGATGTCCAACACGATGCGCTCGGGGTCATCCAGCGAGAACACACGGAACGGCGTCTCCGCGGACACCCCGACGAAGACCTGGGTGAGCCCCTCGAACGTCGTGCCGACATAGGCCTCGGAGATGTCCCCGACCCCGTCGTACCGGGTGCCCGGCTCGACCTGATCCAGTTCGGATCCGGTCGGGAAGTTCATATTGGAGAGGGTCAACCGAAGGATCGCGTCACCCTCGAAGTCGATGGTCTGGCCGGAGCCCTGCTCGATGGCCTCGTCGACGTACTCGGCCCGCCACCCGGCGTGCCCGCCGTCAGCCACCTCGACGACCACCCGGCCGTAGGTGCCATGCCGACCCAGATCCACGTCGGTGAGCACGACCGGATCACCCTGTCCGTCGCCCTCGTCCGGTTCGGTGTCGGCCGGGAAGGGCGGGCTGGTCGGATCATCCGGCGCGGTGCGGGCGACCTCTTCATCCGTGTCGTCGTATGCCACGATCGCGTCGACGCCCTCGGCCAGAATCGGCGAGGCCCACGCGCGCAGGCCCTCCGACCGTGTCTCGGCCAGGTCCAGATCCATCGAGGAACCGTCGTACTCCACCGCCACGCGGGCCACGGCGTCGGTGACCAGACCGGTGGTCACGGTGAAGCCCTCGGTGACGTTCACGGTGCGGACCTGCAGGGTCTCGCCGGTCGCCGGATCGCACTGCGTCACCCAGGCAGCCCCGGCCTTGATCTGGAAGCCAGGGCGGCGTGGAGGTGTCGTCGGTGGTCCTGGCGGTGATGCCCAGGTTGTACAGCCCCTGGATGTTGGGTCCGTGTGTGCTGCCGGCACCGACATCGGTGAACGGTGTGTCACCGCCCTGGTGGAGGTCCTGTCGCTCGACATCGGCCTGGTAGGCCAGAGCGCGCACCAGGAAGCTGGCCATCTGGTCGCGACGGACGGGCGCCGCCGGATCGTAGGAGTCGTCGGCGACTCCGTTGACGATTCCGGCTGCCGCCAGCTGTGCGATGGCATCTGCGTGCGTCGCGTCGGCCTCCACGTCGGTGAACTCGCGGTCGCCGCCGTGGGCAGCTCGATGCCGTCCTCGGTCAGCGTCCGCGCCACGAACGACGCCATCTGGTCGCGTCGGACGTCGGTGCCGGGGAGAAAGACCTCGCTCTCGTCGGTGCCGAGGCCCTCCGCGATACCGAGCTGGGTCGCGCAGTCAACAGCATGGAGGTGCGCCGCGGAGATCTCGTCACGATCCAGGTAGTCGGCGTCGACCGGACCGTCAGCGCACGTCTGCGGCAGGCTCTGCGCGATCGCGGTACCTCCGGTGGGCAGCACGGCCAGCACGACGGCCAAGAGCGCAGTGAACGTCGCGGCCCAGAGGGGGGCTGCGGCCCGACCCAGGGGCCGTGCGGTTCCTCGGGGACCGGGTGCCCCCGAACCTGTCGTCCATCGACGAGGTCCCGGTCGGCGATGGCGCCACGGTCCGGGTCGACGGGAAGCTGCTGGCCGTCAGCCGCGACGACCAGGGCAACGTCACCACGCGTTCGGCGATCTGCACCCACGTCGGCTGTGTGGTGCCGTGGAATGGCGCGGAACGCCGTTGGGACTGCCCGTGCCACGGCTCCCGGTTCG
>JBDNIX010000451.1:0-6297 GCA_041688045.1 Nitriliruptoraceae bacterium | reverse complement strand
GATGAGGTTGGTGCCCTCGTACGCGACCAGCTCGGGACGCAGCAGCGCGGCGGCCTCGGCGTCCTCGAGCTGCACCGCGGCCTCGGCCATCCACGCCAGAACACCCGCCCACTGGGCGGTGACGGCCCGGTGGTCGTCGAGCTGCTCGCAGAGGCGGGTCAGCACGCGGGCCGCCGGGGCCGACATCCCCAACTCTGTGTACAACGCGAGCAACCCGGGCAGCCAGTGGTCCTCGAAGCGCTCGGTGCCGCTCACCAGGCCGCGGACCTGCCCGAGGCCGCCGGTGACGCGCCGCAGCATGAACTGCTGCACCCCCGAGGACCCGTCGGTCGCCCCACCGAACTCGGGGCCGAACTCCTCGAGCCACCCAGCGATGTGCTCGGCCGCGCGGAAGTCCCCCACGATGTAGCGGTGCGCATAGCGACAGCACCCGGCCACGTACCGGAAGAACGGCTGGGCGCCGGACAGCGCCAACTCGGTCAGGTCTCGCTGCGACGCTGCCCACTGGACCTCGTCGCCGACCATGTAGCCGAACACCGCCCGGTAGAAGGCGGCAGGACCGAGGTGGTCGTCGTCACCCAGGCGCGTGCCGAGCTCGTGGAGCTCGACCGCGCGGGCCAACAGCTCGGGCGCGAACTGCGGCGTCATCCCCTGCCACAGTGTCGCCCCCAGCGCGTGGGCGAGCAGCTCGTGGTCCCCGCTGCTGCGCGCCCTGGCCAGGGCCTGCTCCCCCAGGTCGCGGGCGCGCTGGCCGTCGCCGGTGAAACCCGCCGCACGGCCCATGCTGGACAGGGCCCGCACGTGCAGCGGGTCGTGTGCGTCCAGCGTCGTGCTGTCCAGGGCCTCCGTGAGCAGCGCCAGCGACGCCTGGCCGTGGACCCCGGGCCGCCACGACGCGTCCTCGTGGCCGATGGCCGCCCGCAGACGGACCAGCGGGTCCTCGGAGGTGGCCAGTTCCGCGTACAGCCTCCGGGCGATCGCGAAGTCCCCCGCATGCATGTGGCACCTCCCGGCGGCGGCGAGCAGCTCGACCCGTGAAGGACCGTCGGCGGCGTCCATTCGCGCAGCCCGCTCGTACAGCGAGGCAGCCTCCCCGTGGGAGATGCTGCGCTCCGCCTGGGATGCGGCGAGTACGAGGTAGTGGACGGCCCGGTCGCCGTGACCGAGCGCCCTCGCCTGGACGTAGTGGTGGGCGAGTTCGGCGACCCGCACCGGGTCAGTCGCACCGCCGTGCTGCTCGAGGACCGCTGCGACCCGCGCGTGCGCACTGGCGCGGTCAGCGCCCGACATGCGGTCCAGCACCGCCTGCCGGGCCAGTGCATGGGCGAAGCGGTACCTGCCGTCCGCATGCCCGTCGGTGACCAGCAGCCCGGACCGCACCCCGAGGTCGATGCCCTCCAGCGCGGCGTCGGCAGCCAGCCCGCAGGCCTGAACGACGACGGCCGGGTCCACCACCTCGCCCACGACGGCCGCGACCTCGATGACCGTCCGATGCTCCGGCGTGACGGTGGCCAGGCGGCGCGCGAGCGCGTCCTGGATCGACCGTGGGGCCTGCACCGTGGGCGAGCGCAACGCGGCGAGACCGCCACGTGCCTCCAGGTCGTGCCAGTACTCGTGCAGGAAGAACGGGTTGCCGCCCGTCTGGTCGCGAAGGACCGGAGCGGCGGCACGGGCTGCCTCCAGCGTCGCCCCGGCCGTGCGGACCAGGTAGTCGGTCACGTCCTCGGTCGTGAGGCCGTCGAGGTCGATCCGTCCGACGCCGTCGAGCCGGTACAGGTCCGCCAGGGCGTAGGTCACCGCGTCGCTGCGGTCCGGTGCCGTCGTCCGGCGCGTGGCCAGGACCAGCAGTCGTTCGCCGGCCGTGGACTGGACGAGGTGGGTGAGCATCGCCAGCGTCGGTTCCGACGCCCAGTGCAGGTCCTCCAGCACCAGGACGACCGGGCTCCGCTCCGCCATCGCCACCAGCACCCGGAGCATGGCGTCGAACAAGTCGGTCCGTGAGTCGCGGTCGTTGTCGGGGAGGTCGGCGACGTCCGGCCAGTACTGCCGCACGCTGGAGGTCAGCCGCAGCAACGGTGCCGTCACCGCGGCTGGCACATCCGGTACCGGCTCAGCGAGCACCTGCTCGAGGATCGCCACGAACGGCCGGTATGGGGTGTCAAAGTCCGCGTGACACGCGCCCGAGGCCACGAAGGCACCGTGGCGTCGCAGGGTCGCGGCCGCCCCGGCCACCAGGCGCGTCTTTCCGACGCCCGGCTCGCCACCGACGACCATCACCTGCCGACGTCCGTCGACGGTGGCGGCCCAGACGTCCTCGAGACGCGCAAACTCCCCGCGTCGTCCGACGAAGGCCGTGCCGGCCCGATCGGCGGCCGTCGCGACGCGTGCAGGCTGCGGCTGGTCCATCTGCCGACGATAGCCGGCAGGACCACCGCCCTCGATAGTCAGATCTGACCCCCTCGCTCCGCGGATCGTTTCGGTCAGATCTGGTCATGTCGCCGATGGATGACTCTCATAGCGTCGCTGGCATCCGACGAACCAAGGGCACAGACATGGGTGGCACTCCGGCATTGACGATCCTCGAGGCGGTGCGCGGCGAGGTGGTCACCGCGCAGTCCCCCGACTACGACGAGGCCCGTGCGGTCTACAACGGGATGATCGACCGGCGCCCGCTGGCGGTGGTGCGCGCGGTCGACGTCGCCGACGTGCGCACCGCGGTGACCGCGGCCCGCGAGAGCGGTCTCGACCTCGCCATCCGGGCCGGAGGCCACAGCGTCCCCGGGTTCGGCACCGTCGACGACGGCATCGCGCTGGACCTCAGCGCCATGAAGGGCATCAGGATCGACCCGGTGGCACGTATCGCCCGGGTCCAGGGCGGCTGCACCTGGGGCGACTTCGACCACGCCGCGCACAGCTTCGGGCTGGCCACCACCGGGGGGATCATCTCGACCACCGGCGTGGCCGGGCTGACGCTCGGCGGCGGCATCGGCTACCTCTCCCGCGCCCACGGCCTGTCGATCGACAACCTGCGCTCCGCCGATGTCGTGCTCGCTGACGGCAGCTTCGTCACCGCCAGCGAGACCGAGCACCCGGACCTGTTCTGGGCTCTGCGCGGGGGTGGGGGCAACTTCGGGGTGGTCACCGAGCTCGAGTTCGACCTGCACCCGGTCGACACGATCTACGGCGGCCCGATGTTCTTCGAGCTCGACGCCGCCGAAGAGCTGCTCAAGACCTACCGCCAGTGGATCGCCGCGGCCCCCCGCGCCATGGGTGCCTTCCCGGCCTTCCAGATCGCTCCGCCCCTGCCGTTCATCCCCGAGGACCGTGTCGGCGAACCGTTCGCGCTGGTCGTCTCCTGCTTCAACGGCAGCGACGAGGACGGCGAGTCACTGCTGGCCGACCTGCGCGCCGTCAGCACGCCGGTCGCCGAGCACGTCGGCCGCATGCCCTACCCGGCGCTCAACAGCGCCTTCGACGGACTGCTGCCGGCGGGCCTGCAGCACTACTGGAAGGCGGCCTTCCTCCCGGAGTTGACCGACGGCGCCATCGAGGCACACCTGGAGTATGGCCCGAAGGTGCCTGCGATGGAGTCCACCGTGCACCTGTACCCGATCGACGGCGCGGTGCACGACGTGCCGGTCGAAGCGACCGCGTTCGCCTACCGCGATGCGAACTTCGCGCCGGTCATCGCCGGCATGTGGCCCGACCCGGCCGACAACGAGGCCAACACCCGGTGGGTGCGCGAGTACCACGCGGCGCTCGAGCCGCACACCAGCGACGGCGGGTACGTCAACTTCATGGCGGAGGATGACCAGAGCCGCATCCGCGCCAACTACGGGCCCAACTACGACCGGCTCGCGGCCGTGAAGCAGACCTACGATCCCGGCAACCTCTTCCACCTCAACCAGAACATCGCTCCTGCCGGCTGACGCCGTGGCCCCCGTGCCCGCCCCGGCGGGCACGGGGTCGCTGCTAGCAGCAGCTGCTCGTATCGAATCGTGCAGGTTGAGCCGTGGCGCTGGTCGGGGAGGACGAGAGCAGGCACCAACGCGATCGGGTACTCAAGACCCGGCTTGTGCGGAGAGGACGACGCGCGCACAGGGTGCAGCTGCCTGAACCTGCATTGGAGCCTGTGGGTGCCGGAAACCCGATCGTGCGAGGTTGACTACTCGACCCCCGCATCTCGGATGGTCATGCACCGAGCGTTCTACCGCCTCCTCGTGACGATCGCGACGCTGCTGGTCCGATCGGGACGGTCCAAGGACCTCGAGATCGTCGTCCTGCGCCACCAACTCACCGTCCTGCACCGCCAGATCAATCGGCCGGCACTGACCGACGCCGACCGCACCCTGCTCGGCGCCGTTGCGGCCGCACTCCCCCGCGCGCGACGGGTCGGTTGGCTGGTCACCCCCGACACGCTGCTGCGCTAGCACCGCCAACGGATCGCCCGCCACTGGACCCACCCACCCCGGCGCCCAGGACGGCCATCGACTGCTGCGGGCGTCCGCGCCCTGGCCGTGCGGATGGCACGGGAGAACCCCACGTGGGGCTACCGCCGTATCCACGGCGAACTCGTCGGACTCGGCCACCACATCGGCGCGTCCACCGTCTGGCAGATCCTCAAAGACGCCGGCGTCGACCCGGCCCCGGCACGCACGTCCGTGTCATGGTCCCAGCTGCTGCGCTCCCAGGCCGCGATCGCCTACGACTTCGCCCACGTCGACACCGCCCTGCTACGACGGTTCTACGTGCTGTTCTTCATCGATGTCACGACTCGGGAAGTCATCCTCGGCGGGATCACGACCAACCCGACCGCGCGCTGGACCACCCAGGCCGCCCGCAACCTCTTCCTCGGCCACAGCGACCGGCTCGCCGACGCCAAGGCCCTCGTCCGCGACCGCGGCAGCCAGTTCACCGCCTCCTTCGACGAAGTGTTCCGCACCGAAGGCATCAAGGTGCTCAAGACCCCCGTACGCACGCCCGTGGCCAACGCCTTCGCGGAACGCTGGATCGCCAGCCTGCGCCGTGAGCTGCTCGACCGGACCATCATCTGGAACCAGCGCCAGCTCCGCCGGCTCGTGACCGACTACGTCGACCAGTACAACACGCACCGGCCCCACCGGGCACTCCAGCAACGACCGCCATCACGTGCCGACGGCGTCGACGCCGGCCCGCCACCCAGCGACAACGTGATCCGGTTCCCCCACTGCGACGGCCTCATCGGCGAAGTACAAGAACGTCGCATGACCCCACGACAGGGTTTCCGGCACCCACACGTCGAAGCACGCAGCAGGCAGGGCAGGTTCTCCACCGTCGACGAGACCCTGCAGGTCAAGGACATCCGGCTGGGCGAGGGTGTCGGGACCGAGCGGTTCATCATGGTCCGCAACCTCGACACCGCGCAACGCGACGCCGCTATCCGCGACAAGCTCGTCGTCCTGCTGACCGACCGCATCGACGGCTCCGACGAGCTCGACCGAGACGCGCGGGCGGAGCTGCGTGGCCGGATCCGGGAGAAGCCCGGCCTGTGGCGCTACCTGCGGGTCACCCGTGGCGGGCTGCTGCGCATCGACCGGACCAAGATCGCTGCGGAGGCCCGGCTGGACGGCAAGACCCTGCTGCGCACCTCCGAGATGGGCGTAGCCGCGGCCGAGATCGCCCGCGGCTACAAGTCGCTGCTCGAGGCCTTCCGGGGCTGGCGCGACCTCAAACAGCTCGACCTGCGGCCGGTCTACCACCGCAAGGACGACCGGATCGTCGCCCACGTGCAGCTGTCCTGGCTGTCGCTGCTGCTGATCCGCACCGCCGAGATCGCCACCGGCGACACCTGGCGCAACCTCGCCGCCGAGCTGGACCGGATCCAGCTGCACACCTACGACACCGGCGCCGGGACCGTCTCCCAACGCACCCGGCTGACCGGCAAACAGCGCGACATTCTCGACGCATTGTCGCTGCCCGAACCGCCCCACTACTACGACTTCGACCCCCTCAACGACTGAATCCGGCCGTTCCAGGCCGATCTGGGCCCCGCCGTGGCGTAGGCACACGCCCGACGGGCCTTCTCGCGCCCGAAACACCCACCAACCGGGTGCTACATTCCCGTAGCTGCCCGAATCGGCATCCGGCGTTCCCCTACATTCTGTTCAACGCAGGTATCGGCCGGACTTCCCGGCCAGGTTCGACTCGATCGACCACGCCCGCACGCACACCCGCAGCTTCATGGGTTGGTACAACAACGCCCATCGCCACTCGGGCATCGCGCTGATGAGTCCAGCGGACGTGCACTACGGACGGGCT
>JBDNIX010000084.1:0-5484 GCA_041688045.1 Nitriliruptoraceae bacterium | reverse complement strand
GCAGCGGGTGTTGATGGAACACTCACCGGGTCCCCCTCACCACCGCCTGCGACACCACGACGACGATCACGATGTTGTCACAACTCTTCGCATCATGGCAATGTGACGATATTGCAGCATCCCGTCTCTCAGGGACAGTGTTGCGGTGATGACACATCGCGTGTGGGAGGTGGTCGTGCAGTACTCCGTCCGCAGGGCCACAGACCTCGGCGCTGCCATCCAGGACGCGCGCCGTGAAGCCGGACTGACCCAGCTCGAGCTCGCCGAACGTGCTGGGGTGTCCCGGACGTACCTCGCGCACGTCGAGCGGGGACGATCGTCGCGGCTGCTGGAACTGCTGCTCGACCTGCTGCGCGTCCTCGACCTCGAGCTGGTGGTACGGCGCCGGGGCTCGCACGGTGGGTCAGCGTCCCACGCGACTCGTCGTCGAGCTGCACGGGGAGGTCGTCGCCGACCTGCGCGAACGCAAGCGGCAGGGGCCGGTCGAGCAGCACGGCCGGGCCAAGTACCAGGAGCACGACGGGCCAGGGTTCGTCGACGCCGTGGCGCTCCCGCTCGAACGGGCCACCGACCCGGATGCGGAGCTGCGCAACCTCGCCGGCGCGATGGTGTTCACCGTTCTGAACGGCAACTCGGACGCGCACGCGAAGAACCTGTCGCTGCTGCTCGACCCGCCCGGGACACTGCGGCTCGCGCCGCTGTACGACACCGTGCCGACCATGCTGTTCTCCAAGCTCAAGGTGCGCTGCGCACTGTCGGTGGGTGGGGTGCACCGCAGCCTGCCAGTCCTCGCAGACATGCCCGCCTTCCACACCCGCGACCTTTCTCAACGGCTGGAGGTCACCTGGCGGGCGGCGCAGGATGCCGTCGAGGCTGCCGCAGGCGATCTTGCGCGGGATCGAGACCTTCAGCGCCATCGCGACGTCGTGGGGGGTGGCGAACACCAGGTCCTCAGTGACCCCGTACAACGCCGCGATCACTGCCGGGTTGATCACGCCGCTGGCTTTGACACGGTCGTAGTGTCCTGGGTCGTCGAACAGGATGTCGATCGTGATCGTCCACGGGCCGGCGTTCTTGGCCCGGATGAGCTTGGCCAGCTGCCACAGCTCCACCGGTGCGGCCATCATCGGACCTGCTCCATGCTGATGGGGAACGGCGACAGCGGATCGTCGAGCTCCAGGACGTGGTTGAGCATGAACTCGTAGGCGGGGCCCCAGCTGCGACCTCCGGCGGGGAGGAGGGGAATGACAGGTTGCTGATCAGCCCGTTCCGCTCCGGGATCGGGTGGTGCAGGACGGTATGCCACGCGTCATTGGCGATGGCGTGGACGTCCTCGTCCCGGGGTGCGGCCACCTCGATGTGCAGGCCGACCTCGTGGCCGACCTTGTCGCGGACGACTGCGAACGATTCGTCGAGGAAGTGGTCCAGTTGGCGCAGCACCAGGGGATCGCGGATGCCGGCAGGCACCAGGTAGCGGTAGCCGCGCAGCGCCACACCTTCCAGCCGGACGTCGTAGCGGTCCCGCGCGGTGAAGGTCGACCCCGCGACCCGGACCGTGCGGTCATCCACGGCGTCGTAGGTGCACCCGGGCGCCCTGTTCCTGGACGGCGATGAACGGCGGGCGCCCATCTGGGCCACGATCCGGTCGGCGCCGCGGATCGTCTGCGCGTCGATGTCGGGGGCGTTGGTCAGCGGGTGGACGCGACCCCGGTCCCATGTGGCGGTGATGTCGGCAGGGTCCGGTTCCGACTCGATGGTCGCCAGAGAGAAGGTCAGGCCTTCCTCCGCGGCGATCTCGCGGACGGTGGTCATCAGCGTGCTGCGGGACGTGGCCCACAACCATGCGCCACCGGCCTGTCGGGACCCTAGCGTTCGGCCTCGTTGGCTAGCCTCCGCCCAATGACCATCGCCGTGGATCCGTACTGGACGAGCGCTGGGAGCTGCTGTCGCGGCTCGCCAGTGGCGGGATGGGCGACGTCTATCGTGCCAACGATCATCGCAACGGCGACGACGTGGCCATCAAAGTGCTGCGGACGGGCGTGCTCCAGGGGGAAGAGCGCTTCGCCGGCGAGGTCGAGATGCTCCGCCGCCTGGACCACCCGAACGTCGTCGGAGTGGTCGGTGCCGGCGAACAGGACGGCATGCCGTACCTGGTGATGGAGCTGCTGCCGGGGCGGTCGCTGTCCGATCTGGTGCGTGACGGGCGCATGGAGCTCGACCGTGTTCAGCGTGTGGGTGCGCAGATCGCGGCCGCGCTGCACTACGCGCACGGCCGCGGGGTCATCAATCGCGACGTCAAACCCAGCAACATCTTGTTCACGACGGAGGGCACCGCCAAACTGGCGGACTTCGGGATCGCGAAGCTTCTGGACGCGTCCGGAATCACCGGGACCGGGCAGGCCGTCGGGACCGCCAGCTACATCGCACCTGAGCAGTTGTCGGCACCTGATCGCGTCGGTCCACCGACCGACGTCTACTCCCTGGGCCTGGTGCTCCTGGAGGCCGCTACGGGCGTCCGGGCGTTCGTCGGTACGGGGACGGAAGCGGCCATGGCACGCCTCGCGCGCGATCCGCTGGTGCCGGGAGATCTGCCCGAGCCGTGGCGACGGCTGCTGCCAGCCATGACGGCCCGAGACCCGGAAGCGCGGCCGACAGCCGGTGAGGTCGCTGAACTGTTGGACCGTGACTTTCCCGATGCTGCGGTGCAGGCGCTGCCGCTGCCCGCATCGCCTGCCGATGACGCCACGGTGCCGATGCGGTTCGTGGGGGACGGGGTGCTTGCGTCTACGAGCACGGCCGAGGACGAGGAAACCGTCGTGCTGCCGACGGACGGGGCGGCGACGCACCGCATCCGGCCGGACGCGGAGCCGGCTGCGGCGACTGCCCCTGCTGCCGCCGCGGGAAGCGGGTCGAGCGGGTCGACCGGACGGCGTGTGGTCGTGGCGGTGCTCGCCCTGATCGCGTTGGGAGCCGCAGTCGCGTTCGCGCTGAGCGGTGACGAAGACCCCGGCACCGATGAGCAACAGCAGGCCCCGGTCGATGCTCCCGCCGAGGACGAGGATCCGGCGGATGAAGAGCCGGCGGATGGCGACGGCGAAACGGATTCAAAGGACCCACCCGCAGAGACGGAGGACGAGCCCGGGGAGGGCAACGGGCAGGCCCCACCGTCTGACGAGACCCTGCCGGACGACGAACCCGCACCCGACGGTTCCAGCGATCCGGGGAACACGCAAGACCCGGATGCGGAGCCGGGCGGTCCCGGCCAGGGGCAGGGCGGCGGACTCGACAACGCGCCGGGACAGATCGATCCGGCAGCGGACCCTCTGGGTGCCGACGAGGAGTGGGGGAGTCTCCTCGAGCCGTGAGGGACGTGCTGGTGTTCTCGGCGGCGGGAATCGTCGGGTGATTGTCTGACACTTCCCGACTTCGAGGTGTACGTGGCGCTGACGCAATCACCGATGACTCGGGACGCCGTGGTGGTCCTGGGACAGATCGTCGCGTCCGAGCGACGTGCGCAGCGGCGCACTGCCGCTGACCTCGCGGAGCGCGCCGGCATCAGTCGCGACACGCTCTACCGGGTCGAGCGTGGCGACCCGGCTGTCGCGGTCGGGACCGTGCTTGAGTTGCTGGTGCTTCTCGGGGTGCCGCTGTTCGGTGAGGATGCTGAGGGTGTCGCCCGCGAGGTGGCCGCTGGTCGTCGATTGTTGGCCCTGCTCCCTGAGCGGGTCCGGCCACCGCCGGAAGCGGAACTCGATGATGACTTCTGAACGCGTGTACGTGTGGACGTGGCTCGCGGGACGTGATGAGCCGGTCGTGGCCGGCGCGCTCGACGTGGTCGGTGATCAGCTTCGGTTCGTCTACGGCAAGAGCTACCTCGCTCGCCCGGACGCCGTGCCTCTGTACGTGCCGGAACTGCCTCTTGCGTCCGGCGGACAGCTGCCGCCGGTGGGGCACGACGTACACGGCTGCTTCACTGACGGCCTACCGGACGCGTGGGGTCGCCGTTTGATCCTCCACCGCTTGCACGGTGGCGATACCCGCATGGTCGACACGGCGGCGCTGCCGATCCTCACCTACCTGCTCGAGTCCGGAACCGACCGGATCGGCGCCAACGACTTCCAGCCCTCCGCGATCGACTACGTGCCTCGCGAGGTCGAAGGGACGCTCGAGGAAGTCCTCCACGCGGCCGATCGGATGCAGGCGGGCGAGCCATTCAGTCCCGACATCGACCGGGTCCTCCACGCCGGCTCGTCGGTCGGGGGTGCCCGGCCGAAGGCCCTTGTGCGCTCTGGCGACGGCCGGTCGCTCATCGCGAAGTTCTCAACACCGACCGATCACCATCCGGTCGTGCGGTCGGAAGCGGTCGCAATGGAACTTGCCCGTCGGGTCGGCCTCGACGTCGCTGCCACGTCGATGACGCAGACGCTCGGTCGGGACGTCCTGCTGGTCGAACGGTTCGACCGTGAGCCAGGCTCCCGCCGGCGCTACGGGCTCGTGTCCGCGCTCACGCTCCTGGGCCTGGATGACGTGCACGCCCACTACGCGACCTACCCAGACTTTGCCGACGTGATTCGACACCGGTTCGTCGATCCGAAGCGCACATTGCATGAGCTGTTTCGTCGACTCGTGTTCAACGTGTTGACCGGCAACCGCGACGACCATGCCCGCAACTGTGGGGACGCGCGATCGTGCATCCGTACGCGCTCGAGGACTACACCGACCGGTGAACCGTTGGTGCTGTCGCTTCGCCTTCGAGCACTCGTCTACAGCGGCTATCGTCGGACGAGATGGGCCGGCAACTCGCTGATGAGCTGAGCGAGGACGAGGGCGCGTGGCTTGATGCTGACCTCGGGTGATGTCGTGTTTCTCGATCTGTAGCCTAGGCGTCACGATGCACCCTGCACTGGACCGTGGAACGTGCGAGGTCACGCCTTGGGATGTGGCACGTCGACGACGTGAAGTTGTTCGATGGCGGCGAAGTCGTCCGGGTTGCAGGTGTAGAGCGGAAGGTCGTTCGCCACCGCCACCGCGGCGATCATCGCGTCGTAGGACCGCGCCGCGGGCTTCCGACCGGCCCGGCGCAGAGAGGCCGCGACCTGTCCGAACGCCCGTGCTGCAGCGGCATCGAAGGGGAGCGGTTCGAAGTCCGCTTCGGCCTGTTGCAGGTGGGCTTGCCGGGCTGCGCGGTCGGAATCCGTACGACCGACGAGGGGACCGACGGACAGTTCTGCCAGCGTGATGGTCGAGATGAGTGGTTCGACCGGCCGTGGCGCAGCATCTTCGATCTGCGGCAGCAGGATGAGCGTGTTGCTGTCCATCAGACCGCATGCCGGCCGATCCTGTGACGCCGTCACAGCGAGGGGTCGAGCAGTTCGTCGAGATCGTGACGCAGTCGGTCAGGGTCGAGGTGGGGAAGCCGGCGCCACCGCTCGAGCAGTGGATCCGGCGTGCGGTCCTTCGCCTGTGAGCTCAAGGGGTCGGTGG
>JBDNIX010000083.1:0-9568 GCA_041688045.1 Nitriliruptoraceae bacterium | reverse complement strand
GCCAACCGGGTGCTCCGGGCATCGTGGAACAGTTCCTGCCCGCGGACGTGGTCCGGCAGCAGGTCGACGACCGCGGCGTACAACGCGCCGGCGACGGCATTCCAGTGATCCTCGTCGGCGACGAGGACACCATCGAGGCCCAGGGGCTGCAGCTCGCAACGCTGCGCCGCGATCGCGGCCGGTTCGCGGTCCAGGTAGCCGATGTGGTGCTGGGGATCATCCTGCAGTGCGGCGATCAACTGCGCGACGACGGCGAGCCCGTGTGGGTGCATCACGCGGATGTGCATGGCTCGACCCCCCCAGCACGTCGTCGGCGGGAGCATGGCGAACGGCTCGACGACGCCGCAATGCCCGCGGCCACTGGCCTCGGCCCACTGCCCGCGGCCACCGGCCAGCGGCCTCGCCGGGAACCCCCATGGTGCGGTAGGGCCCACCCCCGATGTCCCCGAGGAGCCGACGGGCGGACACTGTGGCTCAGGCACCCGCCGGGTGCAGCGCAAAGGAACCGTCCATGAACGCCGAAAGCACACCTGCGTCCCAGCCGCGGGACGGAAATCCTCGCATCATCTCCACGATCGTCATCGCGCTCGCCGCCACGCTCCAGCTGGTCGTCGCCGTGCCGTTCACGGTGGCCACCGGCCTGGTCGCTCCGCTCTGGGCGATCGTCATCGCCTGGTCCCTGTGGGTGGCCGCCGCGGTCGTCCTGGTCATGACAGCGCTGGGCTGGACCGCGTAAACCCGGAACGGGGTGCGACACGTTAGGTTCCCGCCATGTTTGGGAATCGTAACCGTGTCATACCCCGGGCCAGAGGCCTGTCGTGGACGACGGTGATCGCAACGCTCGGCGCGCTGACACTCGGGGGCTGCGCCGGGACGGCACCGGATGCGCCCGACGACGCGACGCCGGGTGGAGAACTGATCGTCTTCGCGGCAGCCTCGTTGACGGAGGCCTTCGACGCCCTCGCCGAGGCATTCACCGCCGACCACCCCGACGCCGACGTCATCCTGAACCTCGCGGGAAGCCAGGTGCTGGCGAGCCAGATCAACGATGGAGCACCGGCTGACGTCTTTGCGGCAGCCGACCCGTTCCAGATGCAACAGGTCGGTGAGGCGGGCAACCTCGCTGCGGACGCTGAGGTCTTCGCGACCAACCGATTGATGATCGCCGTCGAGCCCGGCAATCCGCTGGGCATCCATGGACTTGCTGACCTGGCAGACCCGGAGCTCGTGCTGGTCCTCCCGGCCGAGGAGGTGCCCGCCGGCCGCTACGCCCGCGACGTGCTGGAAGCTGCCGGTGTGTCGGTCACGCCGTCGTCGTTGGAGCGCGACGTCCGCGCGACGCGCTCGAGAGTCGCGCTCGGCGAGGCAGATGCGGCGATCGTCTATGCCAGCGATGTCGCTGCGGCCGGCGTCGAGGTGGAAGGCGTCGAGATCGCCGCGGCGGACAATGTGGTCGCTATGTATCCGATCGCGCCGGTGGCCGACGGGCGGAACCCGACCACCGCCGAGGCCTTCGTCGCGTTCATCCTCGCTGAAGATGGCCAGCGGATCCTGGCCTCCCACGGTTTCGGCGCCCGATCTGACGCACCGGGGTCCTCCGACACGTCCGACGAACCGGAGGCCTGAGCATGATGCGAACGACGCGTCGAACCGCTCGCGGTGGATCCGGTGGTCCCATCGTCCGGTCGGCCGGTGTGGCACCGCCCCGCACCGCGACGCTGCTCGGGCTCGTGGCCCTGGCGCTGTTGCTGCTCCCGCTGGCCGGTCTGCTGGTCCGTACGCCGTGGGCGGGGCTCGGCACGCTGCTGACCGACCCGTCCGTCCTCAGGGCGTTGCGGTTGTCGTTGCTGTCCTCGTTCGCGGCGTTGGCGCTGTCGACGATCCTGGGCGTACCGCTCGCCCTGGTGTTCGCCCGGTACGACTTCCCGGGAAAGGCGGTCGTCCGCGCGCTCGCCGTGCTGCCGATGGTGCTGCCGCCGGTCGTGGGCGGCGTGGGGCTGTTGGCCGCGTTCGGCCGTCGTGGGATCGTCGGCGGTCCGATCGAGCGGCTGACGGGGGTGTCGGTGCCCTTCACCCCGGTCGCGGTGGTGCTGGCAGCGACCTTCGTGGCGATGCCGTTCCTGATTGTGACCGTCGAGTCGGGGCTCCGCCTGCTCGATCATCGGTTGGAGGATGCGGCCGCGACGTTGGGTGCCGACCGATGGACGATCCTGCGCCGGGTCGTGCTGCCACTGTTGTTGCCGTCGCTGGCCGCCGGGATGGCACTGTGTTGGGCGCGTGCTCTCGGCGAATTCGGGGCGACGATCACCTTCGCCGGGAACCTGCCCGGACGGACCCAGACCATGCCGCTGGCCGTCTACCTCGAACTGGAACGCAGCCCCGACGCCGCCTACCTGCTCAGCTTCGTGCTGCTGCTGGTGTCCGTGGTCGTGCTGGTCGCCCTGCGCGACCGGTTCCTTCGCGTCGCATGAGCCACTCGTCACGGTCCGCCACGGCCCGATCCGATCCCCGGCAGCCAGGCCGTCTGCACGCCCGTGTCGAGGTACACCTCGGCACGCTGGACCTCGATGTCGAGGTGGTGGCGGAGCCGGGGGAGGTCGTCGCGATCCTGGGTCCAAACGGCGCCGGGAAGACCACGTTCCTGCGCGCATTGGCGGGTCTGATTCCCCTCGACGCCGGACGCGTCTCCGTGCGTGGAGCGGTCCTGGAGGACCCGGCTGCGGGCGTTCGCCTGACACCTCAGGATCGTCACGTCGGGGTCGTGTTCCAGGACCACCTGTTGTTCCCCCACCTCAGTGCCGTCGACAACGTCGCGTTCGGACGGCAGGCCCGCGGGGAACGCCGGACGGCGGCTCGGCAGCACGCCCGCGAGTGGCTGGATCGTGTCGGACTGGGGGAGCACGCGGATGAGCGTCCGGGCGCCCTGTCCGGTGGTCAGGCCCAGCGGGTCGCGCTGGCGCGGGCTCTGGCGACCGAACCCCATCTGCTGCTGCTGGACGAACCGATGGCCGCGTTGGACGTCGACGCCCGCCGCGAGATCCGCCGCGAGCTCCGTCGCCACCTCGCGGCCTTCGGCGGCCCCACCCTGCTGATCACCCACGAGCCGCTCGAGGCGATCACCCTGGCCGACCGGCTGGTGATCCTCGAGGGTGGCCGGATCGTCCAGGACGCGCCGCCGCGGGAGATCGCCCGACGGCCGCGATCCGACTGGGCTGCTCGACTGGTCGGCCTCAACCTCTACCGCGGCACGGGCCGGGACCATGACGTGGAACTGGCGGATGGCACGGTCCTGGCCACCGGCGACCGGGTCGTATCCGGTGAGCTCTACGTCGTCATCCACCCCCGCGCGGTCGTGCTGCACGCCGAGCAGCCGGTCGGCAGTGCCCGCAACGTCTGGCAGGCGACGGTGGACTCGCTGGACCTGTACGAGGACCACGTTCGGGTCCACCTGGTCGGCGGCGTGCCGATCGTGGCGCAGATCACCCCGGCGGCGCTGGCGGAGCTGGAGCTCGGGGAGGGCAGCCGCGTGTGGGTCGCCGTCAAGGCCACGGAGGTCGACGCCTGGGTGGCGTGAAACCGTCGGATGCCACGGTGGGTTTCAGCGGTGTTCGGGGTTCGGGGCGTCGAACCGGCAGCCCGCGTCCCACGCGGTGCGCTGATTCCCGTGCGCGGGGAAGCCGCCGGCGTCCTTCAGCCAGCGTGCCGTGTGCAGCAGGTTCCACGTCATGAACGTGGTGTTGCGATTGGTGAACGCGTTGTCCGGGCCGCCGGAACCTTCGTCGCTGTAGGACGGGCCGGGACCGGCCTCGCCCAGCCAGGCCGCGTCGGCCTGCGGCGGGATGACGTACCCGAGGTGCTGGAGCGAGTACAGCAGGTTCATGGCGCAGTGCTTGGCGCCGTCCTCGTTGCCCGTGACGATCACGCCGCCGGTCCGCCCGTAGTAGGCGTACTGCCCGGCGGAGGTCAGTTGCCCGGAGTTGCCGTAGAGGCGCTCGACGACCCGGGTCGCCACGGACGACTTCTCGCCCAGCCAGATCGGTGTGAGCAGCACCAGGATGTCCGACGCGATGATGCGATCGAACAGGTGCGGCCAGTCGTCGGTTGCCGCGCCGTGCTCGGTCATGTCGGGGTACACCCCCGGCGCGAGGTCGTGGTCCACGGCACGGATGACGTCCACCTCCACCCCGTTGGCCCGCATGATGGCGATGGAACGGTCGGCCAGCGCCTGGGTGTGGGACGGCTCCGGCGACGGCTTGAGCGTGCAATTGACGAAGGTCGCGTGGAGATCGTCATAGGTGGCCGGTGCGGATGCGCACAGTTCTTCGTCGCGGGTACTGAGCTCGGTCATCGAGAGTCTCCGGGTGTCGATCGGCGTCCATCGGCAGCATAGTCGCGTACGGCAACCCCACAGCGTCGCATCTCCATCCAGTGATTTTCGTGGGGACGCGACTACGGTTGGTCACTGAGCCGGGCGGAGTGCACGTCCCGGCCACGAGGACCCGCATGCCGACGATGAGCGATATCCACGGGCCGCACGCAGGCGCGCCTTTCGGCACGACCGCCGATGGGGTTGCCGCACGGCTGTTCACCCTCGGTCACGCCGACGGTCCGCTGGTGCGGATCTCGGATTTCGGGGCCACGCTCGTCGAGGTACATCTGCCCGACCGCGACGGTCGCCGGGCCGACGTCGCGTTGGGCTTCGATCGCGTGGAGCGCTATCAGTCATCCGACAACATGTACTTCGGGGCGACGGTCGGGCGGGTCGCGAACCGCATCGCCGGGGCACGGTTCTCCATCGACGGGCACGACTACCAGCTGGCCGCCAATCAAGCCCCCAACCACCTGCACGGCGGTCCCGATCGGGCGCTGTCCAAGGTGTCGTGGGACGTGCTGCACGCCGACGCCGAGGTGGTGGAGCTCGCCTACGAATCCCCGGACGGCGAAGAGGGTTACCCGGGGAACCTGCGGGTGACGGCCCGCTACACGCTGCTGCCGCGGGGGCTGATGATCGCCTACCGGGCGAGCAGCGACCGGACCACGCCGGTCAACCTCACGAACCATTCGTACTGGAACCTGGCCGGCGCCGGCAACGGCACGATCCTCGATCACGAGCTTCGCGTCGCCGCGTCGACCTTCACCCCGGTGGATGACACCCTCATCCCGACCGGTGAGATCCTTGCCGTCGACGGCACGCCATTCGATCTGCGGCAGAGCACACGCGTCGGCGAACGCATCGACGAACTCGAGCCCATGCGCGCCGGTGGGTACGACCACAACCTGGTCATCGACGGTCGGCCGGGGGAGCTGCGGTTCGCGACGCGGCTGCACGACCCGTCGTCGGGCCGGATCCTCGAGTTGCACACCGATCAACCCGCACTGCAGGTCTACGCGGGCAACAACCTGCGCGGCCAGAGCGGCAAGGACGACCGGATCTACGCCCCCCGAGGTGCCATGTGCCTCGAACCGCAGGTCCACCCCGACGCGTTGCACCATCCGGACTTCCCGTCGGTCCTGCTGGCTCCTGATGAACTCTACGAACACGTCTCCGTCTTCGGGTTCGGCCATGACTGAGGCGGCCCCCGCTCGCGAGGCCGACGTGTCGTCGGACGTGGCGGCACGGGGCCTGGAGCGGATCGCGATCGTCTACCTGATCGTCGCCGCCGTCTGGATCATCCTCAGTGGGATCCTGGCCACCGAGATCGCCGAACGCACGACGATCTCGGTCACCGTCCTGGAGGTGGTCAAGGGGCTGGGCTTCGTCGTCGTGACCGGGGCGTTTCTGCATCACTCGCTGCGCCGGTGGTCCAGGCGCCTGCAGCAGGCGACCCAGGCCGAGCGTGACGCCGCCGAGCGGATGCGGCGCGCGGAGGACATGCGGCGGGCGTTCCTGACCGGCGTCTCTCACGAACTGCGTACCCCGTTGACCGCCATCGTCGGCTACGGCGGCACGATCCAGCGCGACGGTCGACGGATGGACGGAGACCTGTTGGAGGAGGTCGCGGGCCGTCTGGTGGTGAACGCCGAGCGCCTCCAGGCGATGATCATCGATCTGCTGGAGGTCGACCGGCTGCTGCAGGGGATGGGCACGCTGCACCGGGAAACGACGGACGTGACCGAGCTGACCCGCCGGGTCGTGAGATCGACCGATACCGAACCGATCCGGATCGAGCTGGTCGGGGAATCGTTGTTGGCTGCCGTCGACGGGGCCAAGGTGGAGCGGATGCTGGAGCATGCGTTGCACAACTCCCTACGCCACTCCGGCGAAGCCGATGCGATCACGGTGACCGTCACGGGAACCGAGCACCAGGTGCAGATCACCGTCGAGGACGACGGCATGGGGTTCCCCGACGCGCTCATCGGCCGGCTGTTCGATCCGTTCGTCCAGCACGTCGATGCCGTGGATCGTCCCTCACCGGGCCTCGGCATCGGTCTCACGCTGGTGGCGCAGTTCGCGTCCCTGCACGGAGGGTCGGCCCTGGCGGAGAATCGGACGGACGGCGGGGCACGACTCACCATGACGCTGCCCACCGCGACGGTCTGACGTGACGACGGGGACCGACCGTGACCGTTACCCCGATGCACTGCGCGCGGGTGCACTGTTGGTCGTGGTCCTCGGACACTGGGCCGCCACCCTGCCCCGCCTGGTGGACGGCCGGATGGAGTCCACCGAACACCTGTTGACGGTCTGGCAGGGCGCGGGACTGCTGACCTGGGTCCTGCAGGTCGTGCCGCTGTTCGTGTTCGTGTCCGCGGCCGTCACCGCCGATGGCGTCCGACGCCGGATCGATGACGATGCGTCGCAGCTGCGATGGTGGACCGCTCGCGCCCTCGGCATGGCACGCCCGACGGTCACCTACCTCGCCGTGCTCGCGGTCATGGCGGTCATCGCCCGATATAGCGGAGGCCGGCTCCTCGGCCCCCTCGACCAGTCGCTCACGGTGCACCTGTGGTTCCTCGTGATGTTGCTGGCCGTACAGGCCCTACTGCCATGGAGCGTCCGGGCGGATCGCCGCTACGGCCTGTGGGCCGTCGGTCTGCTGTTGGTCCTGACGCTCGTCATCGACGCCATCCGTGCGGGTGTCACCTCTCCCGGCCAACTCCGGGAGCTTGGGACACTGGTCACCTCGACGGGCGGGGGCATCGGCTGGATCAACTATCTGACCGTGTGGCTGCTACCCCAGCAGCTCGGCATCGCCTGGAAGCGGGGTCGCATCGGCGGCGCCAAGCAGGGGGTGGGCTTCCTGGTGCTGGGGTTGGTGTGGTTGGCCGTCGCCGTGGCGGGCGGTTACCCGACGGCCATGGTGGGCGGCGACCTGGCGGGCAAGAGCAACGTGCTGCCCCCGACGCTGGCCCTGGTCGGGGTCATGTGGGTGCAGGTGGGCCTGGTGCTCAGCCTCGAACCGCTGGCGCGGCGGGCATTGCGCGAACGGTCGGTTGAACGGACCGTCGTGATCCTCGGGGCGTTGGGCATGCCGCTGTATCTCTGGCACAAGCTCGCCGAGCTCCCGGCGGCCTGGCTGGGGGAGCGGATCGGGGCACCGATCGATGCGGGTGTGCCCGGCGAACCCGGATTCTGGCTCGGCCGCCTGTGGTGGCTGGCCCTGTGTGCCGTCGTGGTGGCGCCGGTCATGGTCGCCGTCGTCGCCTTCGAGACTCGCCGCACCCGGAAGGTGCCGGAGACGACGCGGACGCCGATGGCTGTCGGGGGTGGACTGGCGCTCCTGGTCGGGCTCGGGGTCTCCATCGCGATGGGCGCACAGCCGGGTGCGATCTTCGGGTTGGCCGCTGTCGTCCTGGCGTCCTATCTGCTGCGTGATCACCCCCGGCGGGGGGCACGCGCGGAACCGGATGCGGCCGTGCCACCTCGAAGCGCCTGACTTCGGTTTTCGAGACACCTGACGGCTCCGGGGGACGTCGTGAGGTCCGATGGTCCGGCGTGTCGGGGCCTTGGCCTCTGCCCGTGGCGCGTCGATTGAGGTGGACTGGAGGCGATGAGCGTCCGTTCCGTGGCGCCCTATGAGATCGTCGTGACGAGGGGATGATCGTGAGCACTGCACACGCCGCAACCTGGGTGGTTCCGTTCGACGCCGGCCGCTCGACCGACAAGTTCCTGCTGGGGGGCAAGGGTGCGAACCTGGCCGAGATGACCCACATCGGCCTGCCCGTCCCGCCAGGGTTCATCGTCACGACCGATGCCTGCCGCAGCTACCTCGCCGAGGGACGGGTCCCCGCAGGACTGTTCGACGAGGTCGAGGTCGCACTCAAGGATCTGGAGGCACGGACGGGCCGCCGGCTGGGCGATCCTGACGCGCCGCTCCTGCTGTCGGTCCGGTCCGGCGCGCCGTTCTCCATGCCCGGGATGATGGACACCGTTCTGGACCTGGGTGCCACGCCCGACACGGCCGCCGGCTTGGCCGAACTGGGTGACGAGTGGTTCGCGTGGGACGCCACCCGACGGTTCCTGGAGATGTTCGGCCGGGTCGTCCTGGGAGTCCCTGAAGAGCGATTCACCGACAACCTCGAGGCAGCGGTCGAAGCCGCCGGCGTTGCGGACGAACGCGCGCTGAGCGTTGCGCAGTTGGCGGACCTTGCCGGGGCGCACCGGCGCAGCATCGCCGACGCCGGCGAGACCCTTCCCGAGGATCCCCACGAACAGTTGCGCCTGGCCATCGAGGCGGTGTTCCGTTCGTGGAACGGGGACCGCGCCCGGGCGTACCGGCGCGTGGAGGGGATCGCGGATGACCTCGGAACTGCGGTCAACGTGCAGATGATGGTGTTCGGCAACCTCGGGGACCGGTCGGCGACGGGGGTGGCCTTCACGCGGGACCCGGCGACGGGGGAGCCCGTGTCGTATGGAGATTTCCTCATCGGAGCGCAGGGTGAGGACGTGGTGGCGGGGACCCGGCACGTCCATCCGCTGGCGGACCTCGCGGACGAGTTCCCGGAGCAGCACAAACAGTTGCTGGCCAACCTCGACGTCCTGGAAGCCCACTACCGGGACATGTGTGACATCGAGTTCACGATCGAGTCCGACACGTTGTGGATGCTGCAGACGCGGGTGGGGAAGCGCTCGGCCGCCGCGGCCCTCCGGATGGCGGTGGACATGGTCGACGAAGGCCTGATCGACGCCGACGAGGCGGTGCGCCGGGTCCGTCCCCGCCAGCTGGAGCAGTTGCTGCACCCGCAGTTCGGGTCGAACGCGCCGGAGCCGTTGACCACCGGGTTGGCCGCGTCGCCAGGTGCTGCCGTCGGTGCGGTCTGCCTCTCATCGGACGAAGCCAAGGAACGGGGCCTCGCCGGAGAAGACGTCATCCTGGTTCGCACGGAGACCTCTCCGGAGGACCTCGAAGGCATGGTCGCGTCCGTCGGCCTGTTGACCTCGCGTGGCGGGTTGGTCAGCCACGCGGCGGTCGTAGCCCGCGGATTTGGCAAGCCGGCGGTGTGCGGGGCCAGTGAACTGCGCATCGATGTCGGCGCCGGCACCGTGACGGTCGGCGACACCGTGCTGTCGGCGGGCGACATCATCTCGATCGATGGCACCAATGGGCAGGTGGCGGTCGGTGAGGTC
>JBDNIX010000450.1:0-6001 GCA_041688045.1 Nitriliruptoraceae bacterium | reverse complement strand
GACCCGCATGCGGGAGCGTTCGTCGCAGCGGTTGACCGCATCCGTGCGGCTGTGGACGAGGCACTCACCTTCGGTGCGGTGCGTGTCGACATCCGGTCGGGACGCTTCGTCGTCGATGACATGCTCGTGCATGCGGAGGGCATCGATCGCTTGGCACACGCCTGTTTCGAACGGCGGGTGGAGCATGTGGGCTTCGATGCCGTGCCGACGCTCGAGGAACTGGCGACCTGGTTCGAGTTGCTGTCGACGGACGCTGCGGAGCTGGAGCGAGGCGACGGGATGGCCGCTGCCCTCCATACCCGCGGGGTGCAGTCGATCCGGGCCACGGCGGGGGCGCCCGAACCGGCATCCGGTGAAGAGGTTCCCGAGCACCTGCTCGGGCTCGCCGACTGGGTGGATGCGGTCGACGAAGAGTCGAACCTGGCCGACGTCGAACTCCGACTCGGCGACGGTGAGGGCGGCTCCGCGCTGTACGACCGCCTGGCGTCGTTGGCGTCCTCACTGCCAGCGGACGGCACCGTGCGCACCTCGTTCTTCCAGCGTGCGGGTTGGGTCGTCGACGACCTTCCGATGGAGGAGCGGGCGGTGTTCGGGCGCCGGCTCATCGACGGTCTGACGATGGAGGACTTCGCCGAACGGTTCGTTGGCCACCTCACCGACGTGGCCTTCGCCGCCCTGCTGGCTGACGTCGCCCGGCAGGAGCGTCTGGACCCGGTGGTGCTCGGTGCACAGGTGGGCCAGGCCGCGGGTCGGCACGCCACACTGCAGCAACTCCTGACCACGACGTTCGGGGACCACCACGTCGACGCGTCAGCTGTCGATGGTCAACGTACGGAAGCCGGCTTTCGTCCAGAGGATGAACTGCTGCTGGCGGGCTTCCCGGCCACGCAGGGGGACGACCGCCGCCTGGCGGCTCTGGCGTTGTTGGACGTGCTGCTCAACCATCCCCGTGAGGATCATCTGGTCCGGATCCTGGAGAACGCAACGGAGCACCTCGGCCAGGCGGTTGCCGCTGGGGACATCGCCGCGGCAGACCCGCTCCTGGAGGCGTTGAACACGGTCCGCGAGGTGGGTCCGGCCGATCTCGCCACCCGCGTCGGCCACCCTCGTTCGCACGCCGTGACAACGGACGTCGTCGCCCGGGCGACGGCCACCGCTGCGGCGTCGGGTGGCCGATTGCGCCCGGAGTCGTTCGCGCCCTTCGGAGGGGCTGCCATCGAGCCCATCGTGGGCGCGCTTGCGCAGGATCTTGACGCAGCGACCGCCCCCTGGTTGATCGATGTCCTGGTCCCGTTGGGTACGGCACACGCCGACGTGCTGCGCGGTGTCCTCGGCCGGCAGCGGCCCGAGGTCGTCGCGCGGCTCGTGCCCGTGCTCGCCCGTTCGGGAACCCCGGACGCGGTGTCGCTTCTGTCGACGCTGAGCCGGCGTCCCGAACCTGCGGTGCAGCGGGCGGTCGTGGAGACACTGGTGCGGCAGGACCCGGCTGTGGCCGCGCCCGTCATCGCGGTGGTGGCTGGACGAACAACGGACAAATCGCTGCGCAACCAGTGCCTCGACGCGTTGGCCCAATTTCCCCACGGCGTCGGACGGCACCACCTCGAAGTGTTGGCCGCCAAGGGGGCCGGCTCCGTGCTGCCGCTGATGTCGCGATGGCGCGCCAGGCGGCTCGCCCGATCGCTTTCGAGGGATGGGTCCGCGGGGGAGCCGTCGTGAGCGTCGACGAACGCAACCTCGACCTGGCTGGCCGGCTGGTACGCGAGCTTGCCAAGGCGCGGCAGTCGGCCGTGCTCTATCCGACCGGCCACCCGCAACGCATGGAACTGGGTCAGGGGCTGCTGGCCATGGCCCAGGATCTGCAGGACCGTTACAGCCACGACAGCCCCACCATCTTCGTGGACCGCGGCGGCTTCTACCTGGGTGCTGTGCTCCTGCCCCGCGAGTCGTTGGCGCTGGGCAAGTTGGCCGAGGACTTCGAGCGGGCTGGGATCGAGTCGCTCACCTTGGCCGGGGGGTTGTCCGCGGAGGACTTCGACCGCCTCCTGGGGGTCCTGGCGGATCAGGAGCGTCACGGCGACGGGCTCGGGTCGCTGCGGATCAACGTGGTTCGCCCGGCGTATCGGGATGAGGAAACCTGGGAGCGACGGCTGACGGAACTGCGTCGAGCCTACGCATCGGGCGTCACCGTGCTGCGCCGTGCCTCCCAGCAGGTGGCCGCCGGAGAGCCGGTGGACCTGAGTGCCGCCTCCGCGGTCGTCGAACGCCTGCACGACGAAGTGCAGCTCGACCCCGGCTATGGCCTGCTGCTCAGCGCCGTCAAGTCGTACGACGAGTACACCTACTTTCACATGGTCAACGTGTGCCTGTTGTCGGTTGCTCTCGGTCAGCTGGTGGGCCTGGGACGGGATCAGGTCATGGTCCTCGGCCTGGGCGGCCTGCTGCACGACATCGGCAAGGTGTTCGTTCCGCAGGACATCCTGTCCGGCACCGGACGGCTGGATGAGGAGCAATGGCGCCTGATCCAGCGCCATCCCGTCGACGGAGCCAGCATGCTGTTGGCGACGGGGGACGGGCTCTACCATCCTGCTGCATCCATTCTGTTGGAGCACCATGCGGCGTACGACCGGTCGGGCTATCCGGCTCTTCATCAGCACCAACCGTCGGTCCCGAGCCGGATGGTCGCGGTCGCCGACAGTTTCGATGCCGTGACCAGCAAGCGCTCCTACCGCGAGCCGCTGGACCGCCACAAGGCGCTGGAGCTGCTGTCGTCGGCCTCCGGACACGGCCTGGATCCCTCGGCTGTCCGGGCGTTCCAGCGGTTGCTCGGTCGCTTTCCGGTCGGGTCGCTCGTGCGGCTCACCAGCGGCGAAATCGCGGTGGTCGTGCGCCAGAGCCCGAACCTGCTTGATCAACCGACCGTGCTCGTGCTGCTCGACCGCACGGAGACGCCCACGGACATCGAGGAGCGCGACCTCGCTACGCAGGCGGAGGGTGGGCCGGTGATCTCCGAACGCGTCGACCCGGACGTCCTCGGCGTCGACCTACCGAGGTTCGTCGTGAGTGGTCGTCTGCACGAAGCGCCGGCGGCGTCGGCGCACGACGGTGGACTGGTCCATGAACCTGCACCGGGCGAGGCTGCTCCCGTCGGCTACGTCGACACCCATGCCGATCAACCCCACCATCATCCGCAGCCGGACAGCAGCCCCGACCCCGACGTGGCGCCACCCTTCAACGGGTGAGGCGGTGCCTGCGTCGGTCACGATCGCGGTATCCCGGAACAATCCGGCACCGGGTGACGTTTGATCGTGCAACCACTCATTGGAGCGAGCGTGTCCCGTTCGGCCATGTCCCGAACCAGTGGCTCAGAAGCCCCACAAGGCCCGATGGTGTTGCTGGGGATCTCCGGCAGCCTCCGTCGGTCCTCGCTCAGCACCGCTCTGTTGTGAGCGGCGCAAGAACTCGCTCCTGCCGGCGTCCAGATCGACATCCGAACGCTCAACGCCGTACCCATGTATGACGGAGACGTCGAGGCCATGGGGCTTCCACCGTTCGTCGAGGCCCTGCGAAGCGCCATCGTCGGAGCCGATGGCCTGCTGTTGGCCTGCCCGGAATACAACGTTTCGGTCAGCGGTGCGCTGAAGAACGCCATCGACTGGGCGTCGCGCCGTCCGGGCGCACCGCTCGACCACGAGCCGACCGCGTTGCTGAGCGCTGCCGGCGCCTCCGGTGGCGCACGGGCGCAACGTCACCTTCGCGACGTGCTGGCGCACAATCAGGTGTAGGTCCTCGACGGCGCTCTACAGATAGCCCGTGGCCGCGACCACGTGCTGTCAAGCTCGGGCTCGGGTGCAGACGAGGCTTCGGTCGCTTGACCGGTCTGCGCCTCGCGCAGGTTCAGTCGCCCGCGCCGGACCAGATCGTCCGCAGGCTCTGCTCGGCGATCTCCTGCTCTTCATCGGTGGCGACGGCCAGGGCCGCCACGGCCCCTCCGTCCGGGTGCAGGGCAACGACGCCACCCGGCTGGTCGGACGGTCGGGCTGCGCGATTGCGATCCGGATCCACGCGGATGCCCAGGAATGCGAGCCCATCGACGGCGCGTGCACGGATTTCCGCCGCATTCTCGCCCACGCCGGCGGTGAAAACCACGGCGTCGAGTCCGCCAAGTGCAGCGGCGTACGCACCGATGTACTTGCGGATCCGGTAGGCGTAGACGTCGATGGCCAGCGCTGCTCGCTCGTCCCCGTCGCTCGCCCGCTGCAGAATCGTGCGTACAGCGTTGTCGCCGCACAGCCCCAGCAGCCCGCTGCGCTTGTTCACCAGAGAATCGACCTCGTCCAGCGTCATGCCGGCCTCCCGGACCAGGTGGAAGACGACGGCGGGATCCAGATCTCCCGCACGTGTCCCCATCACCAACCCTTCCAAGGGCGACAGACCCATCGAGGTGTCGATGCTGACGCCGCCCTGGATGGCGGCCGCGGAGGCGCCATTTCCGAGGTGCAGGGTGATCATGTCCAGGTCGTTCGACGGGCGTTCGAGGAAACGGGCCGCCCGACGTGCGACGAACGCGTGCGAGGCCCCGTGGAAGCCGTACCGGCGGACGCCATGGGTGTGGAAGACGTCGTCTGGTAGGGCATAGCGATAGGCGTGCGGGGGGAGTCCCGCGTGGTAGGCCGTGTCGAACACGGCCACCTGCGGCACGTCCGGTTGCAGGGCCGTCGCCACCTCGATGCCGATGAGATTGGCGGGGTTGTGCAGGGGTGCGAGCGGAACCTGGGCGCGGATTCGGTCGATCACGTGATCGGTCACGCGTGTGGGGGCGACGAACTCGGCTCCGCCGTGCACGACGCGGTGACCGATGACCGCCAGATCATGGCCGAGCCCCGCAGCTTCCAGGGCGGCGACCAGCCCGGCGAAGCCCGCCCGGTGGTCGGGCACGGGCGTTTCATCGACCTGATCCCGCCGTTCACCATCGACGAGGAGCCGGTGGGTAGCGCGGCTCCCGGACTCGCCGATCCGCTCGACAAGTCCGGAGGCGAGCTCCCGTAGAGGCACGTCCGATCGCGCGCCGCCGTGCAGCCCGGTCGGGTCATCCTCAACCAGACCGAACAGGCGGCACTTGATCGAGGAACTGCCGGAGTTCAGCACCAGGACGTGCTGGTTCATGGCCTCTCCTCCGCGACGGGCTGTGGCCACGCATGCGCCCGCACGGGCTTGCTCCCGCTCACCCCTGTGCCTGGATCGCCGTGATGATCACGGTGTTGACGATGTCCTCGACCGAACATCCTCGGGACAGGTCGTTGACGGGCTTGTCAAGCCCCTGCAGCACCGGTCCGATCGCCACCGCCCCGGCTGACCGTTGCACCGCCTTGTAGGTATTGTTGCCGGTGTCGAGGTCGGGGAAGATGAAGACCGTGGCACGCCCGGCCACCTGTGAACCGGGGAGTTTGGCCTCTCCGACCGCGGCATCGATGGCGGCGTCGTATTGGATCGGACCCTCAACCTGAAGTTCAGGTCGACGGTCGCGGACGAAGGCGGTGGCCTCCCGCACGCGGTCGACCGACTGTCCGCTCCCGCTTTCGCCGGTGGAGTAGGACAACATGGCCACACGTGGCTCGATACCGAACTGCTTCGCCGTTTCCGCTGAACTGATCGCGATGCTGGCCAGCTGATCGGCGTCGGGGCGCGGATTGACGGCGCAGTCGCCGTAGATGAGGACGCGGTCGGCCAACGCCATGAGGAACACCGACGACACGACCGAGACACCGGGAGCGGTCCGGATCACCTCGAATGCCGGTCGGATCGTGTGCTGGGTGGTGTGCATGGCACCCGACACCATCCCGTCCGCCATCCCCTCGTGACTCGCGTTCCGCACTTCTCGGGCGGCTTTTGGCCCCCCATCAGTGGGCGGGGGTGTAGATGCTGCAGGGGATGTCGAGTAGGTCGAGGATCTGGCGTTGCAGGTCGGTCAGTTCGGGGTGGAAGGTGCGCAGGATGGTGCCGT
>JBDNIX010000449.1:0-4165 GCA_041688045.1 Nitriliruptoraceae bacterium | reverse complement strand
GACGTCGTTGTCGGAGCCCACGTTCATCGCCCACGGCGTCGTCCACTACTGCGTGACCAACGTCCCCGGCCAGTTCCCCCGCACCGCGTCGGCGGCTCTGTCGGCGGCAGTGACCCCCCGACTGCTGCGGCTTGCCGACGATGTCGCCAACGGTCGAGCCGGTACCCCCGAGCAGTCCCCCCAGCTGTCGGGTTCGCTGAATGTCGCGGGCGGTAAGTTGGTGCATCCGGCGGTCGCTGACGCGTTCCCGGATCATCCACGGATCGACCCGCCGTGACGGGACGCGGTGTCACCATCTGACTCGACGGGTCGCCCCGCCGCCGCCTCCGCTGCGCGGCGAACGACGCGCCGACATCGTGGTGGTCGGTGCCGGCTTCACCGGATTGTGGACCGCCCTGACCCTGACGGACCGGGATCCGTACCTGGACGTGGTCGTCCTTGAGGCGGACACCGTCGGGTACGGCGCGTCGGGGCGCAACGGCGGGTTCGTGGAGACGTCGCTCACCCACGGATTGCACAACGGGCTCGCCCACTCCCCGACGGAGCTCGCCGATCTGATCCGCTTGGGAAACGACAACTACGCCGAGTTGGTGGCCTTCGTCCGTGGACACGACATCGATGCGCACCTGCACAGCGTGGGGGTGCTCGACGTGGCAACCGATGCGTGGTGAATGCGGGCCAGGTCTGCACGTCGGCCGAACGTGTCTTCGTGCCACAGTCGCTGCGTGACGATTTCGCCGAGGCGTTCCGCTGCGCGAAGGTCGGGGACCTGCGCCTGGGGCACGGACTCGCAGAGGGAACGGACACCGGCCCGTTGGCCGCTGATCGGTTCCGCGACAAGGTCGCAGCGCATGTCGATGATGCCGTTTCCCGCGGCGCACGCACCCTGACGGGCGGGCGGCGGGCCGAAGGCCCAGGGTGGTTCTTCGAGCCGACGGTCCTGGTCGACGTCGTGGACGACATGACCATCATGCAGCAAGAGACGTTCGGTCCGGCGACCCCGATCGCCACCTACGACGATCTGGACGAGGTGATCGGACGGGTCAATGCGTCGTCGATGGGGCTCGGTGCGACGCTGCGATCGGCGGACCCGATGGCGATCAGGCGCTTCTACGAGGGGGTCAAGGCCGGAACCATCTGGATCAACGATCCGCTCACGGACAATTTCGCCGGTCCCTTCGACGGGATGAAGATGACCGGGGGCGGCCGTGAGCTGGGCCCCGACGGCCTCGAGACCTTCCTCGAGCCCAAGCACGTCCATTGGGACTTCGACCAGACCCGCAAGGAATGGTGGTTCCCCTACTGAGCCGGGTCCTCTTCCCGATCTCGCCAACCGCCGACATCGTCGGAGGACGGTTCGAGGAACAGCACGCCGGGGTTGAGCATCCACGTCGGGTCGAGGGCGCGCTTGATCGATCGCATGGCCGTGATCTCCTCCGTCGAGCGCGTGAGGGGTAGGGCCTTGACCTTTGCGCGCCCGATGCCGTGCTCCGCCGACACGCTGCCACGGTGCTCCGCGACCAGTTCGAGCACGGCATCGTCGAGGGAGACGTCATCCGGTGACGGGCCCGCGACGATATTGATGTGAAGGTTGCCGTCAGCGACGTGACCGAAATTGACCACCTGCGCGGCCGGACACGCGACTCCGACCTTGGCGATCACGGCACGTTCGAAGGCGGCGAGGCGTTCCAAGGGGACGGACACGTCCAGCTTGTGGGGGATGCCGATCGCACCGATTGCGTCGCTGATTCCTTCACGGTAACCCCAGAGTCGCGCCCGGGATTCGGCGGTGGTGGCTACGGCGACGGAATCTCCGAGTCCCGAGATTCCGTCGAGGGCGGCAGCGAATGCGTCGGTCGGGTCGCTCGATGCCCCGCATTCCAGAAGCAGATACCCCCCGTGGTCGCCCGTGACAGGCGGGGATACTCCCGCGTGCTCGCAGACGATGTTCATCGCCGCCTCCGAGACATACTCCGCGGCCTCCAACGACGGCAGTTGCCCCCGGAGGGACGCCACGATCCGGACGCCCTGAGCCAGATCAACGAGGCCGATCATGGCCGTCACGCGTCGGGCGGACGGGAGCACGAGTTGCAGTCGCACCCGCGTGATGACACCCAGGGTGCCTTCGCTCCCGCACACCAGCCCCGTGAGGTCGTAGCCCGTGTTGTCCTTCGCGAGTCCCCGCAGGTCGGTCAGCAGCGAGCCGTCAGCCAACACGGCTTCGATCCCCGCAACCTGGCGGCGCATCATGCCGTGGCGGAGTACTCGAATGCCACCGGCGTTGGTCGCGACCATTCCACCGATGGTCGCCGTATCGCGCGCGGCGAGATCGACGCCCACTTCCCAGCCGGCGCGGCGCGCCGCATGCTGCATCGCACCCAGGGTCGCTCCTGCGCCGACGGTGATCTGGCCCGTCAGCGGGTCGAGTTCCTCGACCGCATCGAGGCGCCGGGTCGACAAGACGATCGCATCGTCGCCCGGAACGGCACCGCCCACCAGGCCGGAGTTGCCGCCCTGGGGCACGACGTTGGCCTGGTAGCGCGCACAACAGTGCAGGACGTCTTGCACCTCTCGAACCGTTCCGGGGCGGACGACGCCCAGCGACGAGCCGGACCATCGACCGGTCCAGTCGGTGTCGAATGGGGCGCGTACGTCGTCATCGACCAGGACCTGCGCCGTCCCAACGATGCCACGCAGTTCCTGCAACAACCGTGACGGGTCCATGCGGTCCAGCTCCTTGTGCTCGGCCAGATGCACGATACGGCCCGCCCCTCGCCGGCGTCGCGCGGACGACGCAGCGGCGGGCCAGGGGACGAGAGAGTGCGACCAGCAGCGCGGCAGCGTCGGGATCGAAGGTGAGGTAGCCGACCTTATCGATGGACAGCCGCATGCGTCGAGCCGGTTGAGCTCAACATCGAGGCCGCCCGGCCTGCCGGGCTGAACCCAGCCGTCCAGATGCAGCGTCGCATCCCATGGGGCGACAGAAGTTGAGCCGGCGCACTGACACGGGAGGTTCCCCGGGGTGGTGTGCGGTCGTGAGCATGGCCACCCCGCTTGACACAGCGAGGAAATCGCGTCGGGGGTCCCTGGAGCCGAGCGGTGTATCATCAAGTGATCGGGACACCTGCCCACGATGGAGCAGCCGACGGAGGCTGTCCGGGTCATCGTGAAGTGGGTGCAAGGGCAGACGGGTAGTCCCGAGCTGGTGGCCATTGAACCCGGCGAATCACGCCAGGAACTGCCAGACCGCGGCCGCCACGGCGATGACTACCACGAGTCCTCGTAGGGCGGGTGCGGCCAGTCGCCGGCCATAGCGACCCCCAAGCCCACCGCCGACTGTCGCGCCAACCGCGACCACGCCGACGACCACCCAATTGACATCTGCGATAGCGATGAACAGCAGAGCGGAGACCAGATTGGCAAGCCCTGCCAGCACGTTCTTGATGCCGTTGACCTGGGTCATCCCACCCGGGATGAAGATCCCAAGGAGGGCCAGCAGGATCACCCCCTGCGCTGCACCGAAGTAGCCGCCGTAGATTCCGGTTGCCGCAATTCCAGCCAGCAGCATCGGCTCGACCTGCAGAGGCTGTTCGGTCGCGGCAGCGTTGGGCGGCTCCGAAGCCCTCCTAGCCTCAGCGGTGGCCACAGCGCGCTCTTTGCGCCGAGTAACGGCAGCCGCCACCCGCGGTTGCAGGCCGGCTAGCGCGCCGGACAGCAGTAGCAGGGGTGGGACGACCAACTCGAAGGCCCCCGACGGCAGCCCGAGCAGCAACGCCGCGCCTGTGATGCCACCCAACGAGGTGGCGACGACCAGACGCCGGACCAGGGGCCACCGCCCCCGCAACGTCGCGCGGTAGGCATACGCGCCACTGACCGATCCGGGCACCAATCCGATGGTGTTCGAGACATTGGCGAGCACCGGCGGAAAACCGAGTGCAAGTAGGGTCGGGAAGGTGATCAGCGTGCCGGCACCGACGACGGCGTTCATCGCGCCGGCACCTACGGCGGCGGTCAGCAACAGCGCCATCTCAATAGCGGTCACGCTGATCGCCTTTGCAAAGAAGCCGAACTGTAAGCCGCCCGTCGTAACAGGTGCAAGGCCATGCCTCCCTCAGTCCGTCGCGCTCCCGCGGGGTGGTGCCCTCCGGTAGGGTCATCACCGTCG
>JBDNIX010000082.1:0-4795 GCA_041688045.1 Nitriliruptoraceae bacterium | reverse complement strand
CGACGTGGCGGACGAGGCGCAGCGGCTGATGGATCTTGGCGCCACCCGTGTTGCGCACATCGACAGCTGGATCGTGCTGGCCGACCCGGTCGGCAACCCGTTCTGCGTCGTGCCGTCCCACGACCAACCCTGACGCTGAAGCTTCCGACCGACTCCTCGGTACGTACCCCCATTTGGTGGCCCCATGACTGCTTCGACGCCCGATCCCCCCGACGCCGGCGCCACGGATGCCGGCCGGTTGTGGGGTGGGCGGTTCCGGGTCGGTCCGGATCAGGCGGCCTGGGCGCTCGGCGTGTCGACCGACGTCGACCGCAAACTGTGGCGTCAGGACCTGGCAGGATCGACGGCGCACGCCCACGAACTGCACCGCATCGGCGTGCTGGACGGTGACGAACTCAAACAGATGCTGGCCGCGCTCGGGCGCTGCGCGGAACTCTTCGCCGACGACGCCTTTCCGTTCGTCGCCACGGACGAAGACGTCCACGGTGCGATCGAACGCTGGTTGGTCGACGAGCTCGGACCGCTGGGTGGCAAGCTCCGGGCAGGCCGCTCCCGCAACGACCAGATCGCCAACGACCTGCGGTTATGGTGCCGCGACGCCTGCGACGAACTCGTCCGACAGGTCGGCGGGCTGCAACAGGCGTTCGTCGACCAGGCCGACGCACACCTCGGCTGGCTGGCTCCCGGCTACACGCACCTGCAGCGGGGGCAACCCGTGCTGCTCAGTCATCATCTGCTCGCCTACGTCTGGATGCTGGACCGGGACGCGGGCCGATTGCGCGATGCCCGGGCCCGGCTCGATGAGTCGGTGCTTGGCTCCGGGGCGCTGGCCGGGCAGACGCTCGGACTGGACCCACAGGCGTATGCGGACCACCTCGACTTCGCCCGGGTGGCGGCCAACTCGATGGACGCCGTCGCCAGCCGCGACTTCGCGCTGGAGGTGCTGTCGGCCTGCGCGATCCTGGCCGTGACGCTGTCACGCCTGGGGGAGGAGATCGTGCTGTGGGCCACTGCGGAGTTCGGGTTCGCGACCGTGGGGGACGCGTTCTCCACGGGCTCGTCGATCATGCCCCAGAAGCGCAACCCGGATATCGCCGAACTCGTGCGCGGCAAGGCCGGGCGGGTCATCGGCGACCTGGTCAGTCTGCTGACGACCGTGAAGGCACTGCCGCTGACCTACGACCGGGACCTGCAGGAGGACAAGGAGCCGGTGTTCGACGCCGTCGAGACGCTCAGTCTGGTGCTCCCGGCCATCACGGGCACGGTCGCCTCGTTGACCTTCGACCGTGACCGTCTGGCAGCGGCCAGTGTCGGCGGGTTCGCGTTGGCGACCGATCTGGCCGAGGAACTGGTGATCCGGGGCGTCCCGTTCCGCGAGGCCCACGAGGTGGTTGGCGAGGTCGTGCGCCTGGCCGAGGAACAGGGCGTCGATCTGGATGGTCTGGACCCCGCGGCGCTGGCCGCTGTGCACCCGGCGTTGGACGAAGGCGTCGCGGCCCGGTTCGACGTGCAGCAGGCCATCGATCGACGCAACGGGGTCAACGGGACCGCGACGGCGTCGGTCCGCGCGCAACTGCAACGAGCCCGGCAGGCCGCCACGGCCAACCGCACGTGACGGCGACCAGCAACGTCGAGGTGGCCCGTCTGCTGCGTGAACTCGCCACGCTGACCGAGTTGGACGAAGGCAGCCCCAACGCGTTCCGGGTGCGTGCGTACCAGAACGCCGAACGCGCGGTTCTGACCCTGGACGGCGACGTCGCCGCCAAGAGTGCATCGGATCTGGCGAAGGTCAAGGACATCGGCAAGAGCATCGCCGGCCGGATCCGCGAGTACCTCGACACCGGCCGCATCGAGCGCCTCGAGGAGCTGCGTGTCAAGCACCCCTCGGCCAAGGTCGCGCTGATGAAGGTCCCGGGGCTGGGTCCCAAGTCGGTCCAGCTGTTGGAGGACGAGCTCGGGATCACCGACATGGAGGGGCTGACGACGGGCCTCGGCAACGGCACGGTCGCCGAACTGCCGGGTATGGGCGAAAAGACCGTCGCCAACCTGACGGAGGCGATCGCCAAGCTCGGGTTGAGCTCCAAGGACCAGCGCGTCAACATCGCGGACGCACGGCCGACCGCGGAGCGCATCGTGTCGGCCCTGCAGGCTCTGGACGGGGTCGATCAGGCGGCCTACGCCGGTAGCCTGCGTCGCTTCCGCGAGACCATCGGTGACGTCGACATCCTCGTTAGCTCAGACGACCACGCCGCGGTGACCGACGCGTTCCTCGCGCTCGGCGAGGTGGACCGGTTGATCGGATCGGGTGACACCAAGACCTCGGTGATCACCACCGATGGCCTACAGGTCGACCTGCGGATCGTCCCGCCGGCCAGCTTCGGCGCGGCACTGGTCTATTTCACCGGTTCCAAGGCGCACAACATCCGGCTCCGGCAACGGGCGCTCGATCGCGAGTGGACACTGAACGAGTACGTGCTCGCGGAGCAGGACGACGGAACGGTCATCGCCTCGCAGACGGAGGCCGATGTCTATGCGGCCCTGGAGTTGCCCTGGATCACCCCGGAACAACGCGAGCACGGCGGCGAGATCGAGGCCGCAGTGGACGGCACCGCGCCGGTCCTTCCGGTCGTCGAGGATCTCCGAGGGGACCTGCACGACCACACGGATCTGTCCGGTGACGGACGGGATTCGCTCGAGGACATGGTCGCCGCCGCCGTGGACCGTGGACTGGCCTACCTGGCCACCACCGACCATGCCGAGGATCTCAGCATCAACGGTGCGTCTCGCGAGCAGATGGAAGAGCAGCGCAAGCAGGTGCGTGAGCTGGAACAGCAGCGGGGCGACATTCGCCTGTTGCACGGCTCCGAGCTCAACATCGGTGTGGACGGAACGCTCGACTACGACGACGCGTTTCTGGCCGGCTTCGACTGGTTGGTCGCCAGCGTCCACTCGCACTTCACCCGGCCCGTCGACGAGCAGACGGCTCGCGTCGTCGCCGCCATCCGCCACCCGAGCGTCACCGCGATCGGTCATCTGACGGGCCGGATGCTCGGCAAGCGTCCGGGCATCGAGCTCGATCTGGAGGCCGTATTGGACGCGGCGGCGGAGACCGGTACGGCTATCGAGATCAATGCCAGTCTGCGGCGCCTGGATGTCCCGGTCGAGGTGATCCGTGAAGGTGCCCGCCGCGGCGTGACCTTCGTGATCTCGACGGATGCCCACGCGGTGGCGGAACTGGACCGGGCCCGGTTCGGTGTCGCTCAGGCCCGTCGCGCGGGATTGGCGACCGACCGCATCGCCAACACCTGGCCGCTCGAGCGGTTCACCGCCTGGGTCGACCAGATCCGATCCGGCTGACCGTGGCCGCAGAGGCTGAGCTACACGGGGCGCGGCACCGGGTCGGTCGGCACGATCTCGAGGTGCCGGCGCCTGAGGCTGCTGCCGCTCTGCTCGGCTGTCTTCTGGAGTGTCGGCCGTCGACCGGCGACTCCGCGGTGATCGTGCGGATCGTGGAGGTCGAGGCATACGGCCCGGCCGATCCCGCCAGCCACAGCGTCCGCGGCCGGACCCCGCGCAACTCTTCGATGTTCGGCCCGCCCGGGATGGCGTACGTGTACCGGTCCTACGGCATCCACTGGTGCCTGAACGTGAGTGTGGATGCGCTGGACGTCGGTGCAGCCGTGCTGCTGCGCGCGGCGGTGGTCGTCGCGGGGGAGCAACAGGTCCGTGCCCGACGGCAACACGTGGCGGCCTCGCGCGACCTCCTGCGAGGCCCGGGCAACCTCGCCAGAGCCCTCGACATCGAGGCAGCACGACATGACGGCATCGATCTGCTGACGTCCGGGGCTCATCTGACCCTGACGCAGGACGGCTATCGGCCCACCGCGGCGACGATTCGCTCGGGCCCCCGGACGGGGGTGTCGCGAGCCGCGGACATCCCGTGGCGCCTCTGGATCACCGATTCGCCCGCGGTGAGCCGCTATCGGCGCTCGCCCCGCGTCGTCGGCGAGTGACCGTTGCGTGACGGTGATGCCTGCATCCGTCACGGATTGGCGCATCACTCGACAACCCGGTAGCGTTGCCCCGGTCGGCGCCAAGTCGGCGAACTCCGCACGGTCAGGCACCGCCGGGGCTCGGAACGTCGGGTCACGTCAACGGCCGCCGGCACGGCGGAGCGACTTGACACGACAGGGTGGCGGAACGTACGCTACCGATCCCGCTCAGCGGCCTCGGCTCTTCACGAGCCCGGATCGCATCGGTCCGACCCTCGTTGGTCGGTCTTGTTCACGAAGGAACCGATGCACCGCCCAAGGCCCTAAGTTGGAGGTCACGGCTGGAAGTGGTAGCGTTCGCTGCCTTGCCAGTCCGAGACTGCGCGAGAAACGCGGTGTCCCCGCGGAAGCCAACCCCGACCGAGCTTGCTCGTGGTGGGTGGAACCCGTAGGACTCCTTCACCGCTCCTTGAGAACTGCACAGGGTGCCAAAAGCCAGTGAAACCTGGTTGTCCACCTTCCTTTGGGAAGGCAGGCAACCAAGGTGACACAACCCCGTCGATCGCAACGACATCTGTCGAGGCGATCTACGAGTGAGTGTAGATAACCCCAAAATAATAATGAGGGATCGAAGATCGACCCAGGCATCGCTTCGGCGACAAAGGTCGGTCAATGAACCTTCGTTTTGCTCGATCATTAGCTCTTGTAGTTAACGATCACTCAACGGAGAGTTTGATCCTGGCTCAGGATGAACGCTGGCGGCGTGCTTAACACATGCAAGTCGAACGTGAGGGTGTAGCAAT
>JBDNIX010000448.1:0-2949 GCA_041688045.1 Nitriliruptoraceae bacterium | reverse complement strand
TGCATGCCATTGCGGGCGGGGATCCCCCAGATCGCGAACGGTCCGGTCAGCTCCCCCAGGAACCCGATCCGGATCGGCTCAGCGTCGTCAGCGGCGTCGTCAGCGGCGTCGTCCGCGGCCGGCTCCTGGTCCGCGGTGGCCCCGCTGTCGTCCGTCGGCGCGCTGCACGCCGTGGCGACGGCGGCCAGCAGCCCCGCGGCGACCAGCCGCGTCCGTGGTCCGAGGTTCATGCTGCGTCTCCCCGACGTCTCACCGTGCGGACGGCCGCACTTTCGACTGCGGTGGGCACCGAGGCTCCCAGCGCGCAGCGCACGCTACGTCAGCCGCGCGTGCGGTGGGGAGATCGCAGGGTGAGCTCGACCTCGTGGAAGCGTGACCGAGACTCGTAGCCCGTTACGCCCATCGCCCGACGCAGACCACCGACGATGTTGACCTGCCCGTCGTCGCGGTGGGCGGGACCGTTCAGGATCGCCTCCGTGGTCCCGAGCGTCTCCACATGCCCGAAGCTGCCTCGAGGTAGCTCGTGATGGGCGGCGGACAGTCCCCAGTACGCCCCGCGCCCGGGTGCCTCGGTCGCGGCCGCCAGGGACCGGCCGAGCATCACGGCATCGGCACCACAGGCGATGGCCTTGGCCAGGTCGCCGCCGGTGCGGATACCGCCTGCGGCGATGACGTGGACGTACCGGCCGGATTCCTCGAGGTAGCGGGACCGGGCGGCGGCGACCTCTGCGATGGCGGTGGCCATCGGCACCTCGATGCCAAGGGCCTGATGGGTCGTCGACACGCTGGACGCGTCGCCGCCGACCAGCACCCCGACGGCGCCGGTGCGCATCAGGTGGATCGCGGTCTTCGCCGACGACACCCCGCCCAGCACGACGGGGATGTCGTAGCGCTTGGTGAAGGATTTGAGGTCAAGCGGATCGGTGTCGTCGGTGCCCACGTGCTGGGCCGTGACCGCCACACCGTGGACCACCAACAGGTCCAGTCCGGCCTCCAACGCGGCGTGGTGCCACCGCTCGACCTTCTGTGGGGTCAGGCTGCCGGCGGCGAAGCCGTGGTCGGTCTTCAGCTGCTGGACGCGACGTCCGATCAGCTCTTCCTTGACCGGGGTGGCGTACAGCTGTTGGAGGCGTTCGGTGGTGGCGGGGCCGGGCTCCAGTCGGGAGATCTCGTCCAGGACGTCGGCGGGGTCCTCGTAACGGGTCCACAACCCTTCCAGGCTGAGCACCCCCAGGCCGCCGAGCCTGGTCATCAGCCCGGCCGTGTCCGGCGAGGTCACCGCGTCCAGCGGCGCTCCGAGCACCGGGATGTCGAAGTTGTACGCGTCGAACTTCCAGGACACGTCCACCAACGAGACGTCGCGCGTCCGCCGCGACGGCACCAGGGCGACGTCGTCCAGGGAGTAGCCGATGCTGGCGCGCCGCGCGCCGCCGATCGTGGTCTCGAGCACCGGGTCCTCCAGCTATACGACGTGGGTTCGGGTCTGCCAGGTTGCGCAGCGCCTACTGACCGGTCCGCTCGGCAGCGCTGCCGGAGGGTAGTGGCGCGGTCTGCCCCGGCCGCACCCCATCCACAACTGCCGGATCCCGGAACACGCGGGCGCGCGCTCCGGTCGGGGCGACCTGCTCGTGACGATCCGCGCCGGGCGCCTCTCCACAACCCGCGCGATATCCACCCTCCGGTCAGCGCTCGAAGTGGTCATGCTCCCCGGATGAAACGCACCGACGACCCCCAGCGATGGCACTCGTGATCAGATACGGCAGGCATTCGCTACAATTTACGTTACATTAGACTAATCGTGAGTATGCTATGAACGACGTCGCATCCTACGTGTGGCCCCGTATCGATGAGTTCATCGACCGACGCGCCGAGATCGACCGGCTCGAGGCCTGGTGGACCAGCGACGAGCGCATGCCCGTCAACCTCTACGGCCGCCGCCGCGTCGGCAAGTCCTGGCTGTTCCGTCGCTTCGCGCACCGCAAGCCCGCCGTGCTGCTGGTGGCTGAGCGCCTCGCGGCAGGCGCGCAGTTGGCGCGGTTCGCCGAACAGCTCACCCCGATGCTGAACGGGGTCACGCCAGACCTTCCGGATGTGCCCGCACTGTTTCGGGTGCTGTTCCGCTTGGCGCGGGAGAGCAAGGTGCTGGCCGTCATCGACGAGTTCCCGTGGCTGCTGGGGACAACCGGCAAAGAGACCGACCGGACGCTGTCGGCGATCCAGGCGGTCATGGAAGAGGAGCGCGACAGCTCACTGCTGAAGCTCGTGGTGTGCGGCTCGGCTGTGGTCCAGATGGAGGCACTCCAGTCCGAACGCAACCCGTTGCACGGCAGGCTCGTACCTCTGGAGCTGCGCTCGTTGTCGTTCCGGCGTGCCAGCCAGTTCTTCGGAGGAGAGGACGAGCAGGACAGGTTCGTCAGGTTCGCCGTGGCCGGTGGGATGCCGCGCTACCTGGCAGCGCTCAACGAGGGTGATCTGCGCACGCGGATCTGCGACCAACTGCTGCGTCCAGATGCGCCGTTGTGGAACGAGGGCCGCACGATCGTTGGGCAGGAGCTACGTGAACCGGCGATGCATTTCTCGCTGCTCGAACTACTCGCTGCCGGCGAGAAGCAGGTTGGTGAGCTGGCGGATGCACTCCGCACCAGGAGCGGTCCGGTATCGAAATACCTGTCGACGTTGGCTGACCTGCGACTGGTCAGCAAGGTACTGCCGTTCGGCGCATCGCCGACCGACAGGGGCAGCCACTGGGTGCTCGAGGATCCCTTCCTACGTTCCTGGTTCAGGTTCGTGTTCCCGTTCCAGGCCGACCTCGAAGCGGGCCTGGCTCCCGAGGACCTGTACGACCGGGAGATCGCCCCGGATCTCGCCGATCATGTGGCTCCGGTGTTCGAAGCCCTGTGCCGCGAGCATGTGCGGACTGCGATGGGCGCAACGACAACGCAGGTCGGC
>JBDNIX010000447.1:0-4819 GCA_041688045.1 Nitriliruptoraceae bacterium | reverse complement strand
GCGGTCACCAGCACGGCTGCCAGCGGGGATCGCTCCCCCGGGAGTGCGACGGCCAGCGCCGCAGCGGCGTAGACGGCGCCGGCCGATGCAACTGCGGGGACAACGAGGTTCGGGTGCTCAGACGCCACGCGGCGTCGGACCACCGCGACCGACCAGGCGATGGCGGCGACCCCGAGTGCCGCGGCCAGTTCCCCGTCGGCAGCATCCCCGGCCACGATCCCCGGGGCGACCACGATCATGATGACCGGGAGCGCCATCCAGGCCCCCACGACTTCCACGCCACCAGCCACCCACCGCAGCGGTGTCGACCACGTCGCATCGTCCGCGCCGACCAGCGCCATGAGCTGGACCAGCAGGGCCAGCACGGGGACGACGAGCAGGACGGCCAACCTCGGTGTGCCTGCCGGCAGGATGGCCACGATGCCGGACACCCCGGCCAGCACGGGGGCCAGGACCGCCAGACGCTGGGACCGGCGACGTCGGGCGGTGACGGCCACGCCGATGACGGCCAACGCGCCGACCAGCACGGGCGTGGTCCACACGGTCGGGGGCCAGCCGGCGGCGCGGATGTGCGCGACGATCTGGCCTTCGGCCAGCGTGCGATCCAGCGCAGCCATCACCAGGGGCAGGACGACCGCGGCGATGGACAGCGCGATCGGCGAGGTCGACCACACGCGGACGACCCGGGTACCGCGGGGCAGCATCGTCGCCAGGCTGAGGGCAGCGGCTACGGCAACCGCGATCGACGGATCCACGACCCCCCACAGTCCCATGCCGGTGGCCAGGGCCGGCACCCCGGCGATCGAGGCCGCAGCCAGCGTCCGGGAGCGGCTAGCGACGGCGAGTGGGGGCAGCGCAACGAGGGCCACCACCCCCGTGAGCGTCCAGGTGGCGGCGAGTCGTAGGTCCAGCTGCAGGGCCAGTCCGACCGCATCCACCGGCAACAACAGGGCACCGAGGTGGTAGACCACGGCACCGACGGACGGGACGACCCGGCGCAGCAGGTGGCCGCCCATGATCGCGGCACCCGTGACCGATCCGACGACCACGACCCGGGCCGTGAGCCCGAGCACCTCCCAGGACACCGCCAGGAACGTGGCGGCAGCCACCAGCAGCAACAGCGCCCCGGTTGCCGCGACCCAGGTGGCTGCAGTCGCGCGCGGCGTGCCGTCGTCCGATGGAACCTGACGTCGCGTCGGAGGTGGCGGTGGCCCGTCCCGGTGAGAGACCTCCAGCGGCGGACCGGACGGCGGAGGCAGATGGTTTCCCGGTGATCGTGACGGTGTCTGGTGCTGCACGGCGGACCCCTGAGCTCGGCGAGCCCGAGCATCGCCGTCACCACGCTTCCCCGGCACCGGGCCGGGCCCCTAGATCCGTCTGGGCGCCCCCAGGCCCTCAGCTACTCGATGCCGTGCTCCACCGCGTAGCGGATCAGCTCCTGCTTCCGGTTGAGGTGCAGCTTGTCGAGGATGTTGCGCACATGGTTCTCGACCGTCTTGGGCGCGATGTGCAGCTGCTCGCCGATCTGGCGATACGGGTAGCCCCGGGCGACATGCTGGAGCACCTCCCGCTCGCGCTCGGTCAGGGGATTGGTGCCCGTAGCATCCTGCGCCAGCCGCCGGAACTCGCCCAGCACCAGCATGGCCAGCGACGGGCTGAAGACCGGCTCGCCCCGCGCGGCGCGCACCAGCGACACCCGCAGTTGCTCACCCGGGGTGGACTTGGTGAGGTAGCCGATCGCGCCGGCAGCGACCGCGTCCAGGAGGTCCCGCTCCTGCTCGCTGACCGTCAGGATCACGATCCGCGTGTCCTCGCCACAGGCCTTGGCGACCGCGATGCCACCGCCCCCGGGCATCTGCAGGTCACACACCACCAGGTCCGGTGTCTTGTCGCGAATGAGGGCGATCGCCTCCTCCGCGTCCGAAGCCATCCCCACCACCTCGAAACCACTGCCGAGGTCGGCCGCAACACCGTCACGCCAGATGGGATGGTCGTCGGCCAGTACGACCCGTACGGGCGGCCGTCGCGGGCTCGCCTTTTCGACCATCGCGCGCTCCTCCCCGGTGCGGGCAAGTCTACGCATCGGACCTTTCGGTTCCGTCCAACGGCACGGTCAGGCGAACCTCGGTGCCGCGGCCGGGCGCGCTGTCGAGCTGGACGGTGCCGCCCGCTTGCTCGATCCGCCCGCGGATGGACCGTGACAGCCCGACGCCTTCAGGCGTCGCCACGACATCGAAGCCCGTGCCGTCATCGCGGACCGAGCAGAAGATGCCACCGTCAAGAGGTTCGACGTACACGACGACCCGTGCTGCCTCGGCGTGCTTGGCGGCATTCGTCATCGCCTCGCCCACGGCACCCTTGAGCACGGCGATGACGCGGGAGCTGACGTCGGGGAGGTCGTCGGGGACCAGCACGTCGGTACGCAGGCCGTGGGTGGTCTCGCAGCGCCTGGCAACGTGTCGCAACGCGTCCCCCAGGGCACCGGCCCCGACGACCGGCGTGTCGGGCACGTCGAACAGGTAGCTGCGGAGGTCCTGCTCCTGCTCGCGTGCGAGCCGCGCCAACTGCGGGTCGTCGGTCCGCCGCTCCACCACCGCCAGGGTCTGCAGCACCCCGTCGTGCAGTTGGCGGGCCACCTCCTCGCGCGCGGATGCCTGGGCGACACGACGCTCGGCCTTGGTGGCACGAGCTTCGGTCCGCCGCAGCAGATCCACGACGTACCCCCCGACGCCACCGGCCATCGCCAGCATCACGGTCGTGGTCACGAGCGACAGCGCCCACGACGCGGTCAGCCCCAGCACCCACGCACTGTCGCCGGGTGGGACAGACGGAGCGCTCAACAGCGACGAGGTGGCACGTCCCAGACCCAACAGCACGCCGGTGGCCGCCCCACCGACCGGACCGAAGGCGACTCCGGCAGCGAGCGCTCCCGCGATCGGCCACGCCACGCCCAGCGGTTGTTCCGCCTCGAAGATGTGCGGCGCCCGATAGACGAACCCGTCGGCGAGCTGGAGTGCCAGTCCCACCCCCACCTCGATGCCCACGGTCGCAGGATTGGCCAAGGCGGTGTGGTCACGGCGGCCGAGGATCGTCAGCCACACCGTCACGGCCAGCGCCGCCACGACCAGTCCCGCGGCGATACCCGGCCGGTCCAGGGAACGACGAGCCAGGACGAGCACCGTCGCCATCCACATCCACGCCACCCACCGGAAGACGGCGAGCCCGTTCCAGACACTGCGTTCCATAGGCCAACCGTAGGCCCAGCAGGCATCCGAAGCGCGAACGCGCGTGCAGCGGCAGTGGTGCTCGAGTCCCCCCGTCAGCGCAGCGTCTCACGGGCGCCATTCGTCCCAGAGGCCCCAATGCTGTGTTTACGCCCCAGAAGAAGAGGTACGTAGTCATAAGTGGTCACACGTACAAATGGGACCCCAGTCCTCTACAGGAGTCGCTCGCTGCGCGCCGACATCACACAACAAGGTCTGGTGACCACAAGACGTGACCGACCTCGGCAGCACCCATTATTCCGTTCTCGCTTCCGAGGAGTCACGTATGTCCACGCTGTTCGTCTCACCCGCCAGAAGCCGACAGGTGCTCGCGGCGATCGTCGCCTTTGCCCTGGTCTCGGTCTTCGTCATCCGCACCTCCGACGCCGCCTTCACCGCAGAAACCGCCAACGCCGACAACGAGTTCTCGACGGCTTCAATCGGTCTCGAAACCGCGCCCCCCCCGGGGAGGATGGGGTCGCGACCGTCGACGCTGAGGATCTCATCCCAGGTCAGGAGATCACTGGGTGCCTCGACGTCACCTACAACGGCCCCGACGGACTGGGCTTGAGCGCAGTGACCTTCGATGTCGCGATCGGGACCGACAGCGATGGCCTAGCCACTCATCTGAACCTGGACGTCGATCGGGTCACCGACTGCACGGCGCACCTTCGAAAACGACGTGACCAACGGACCGCTGTCTGCCCTGGACGGTGCTCCCGTCGACACCGGCTGGACCCCCGACGGTGACGGCGCGCAGAGCTTTCTCTTCACGGTCACCGTGGACGACGAACTGAGCAATGAGGCCATGGGTGACGCCGTCGCTGGCGTCGACCTGATCTGGTCCGTCGAAACCGCTAGCTGATCACGTTCACCACGTCTGACGGCTGAGTCGATGACGACGTCCGCATCCCGCTCCCGGCGGTGGCTCCAGGCCACCGCCGGGTTCGGCGCGGACGTCTACCTCTTCGTCGTGCTCGGTCTGGTGGTGTGGCTGCTGCTTCCCACCTTGGCGCTTGGGTGGTCGCCCGTGCTGATCTCCAGCGGATCGATGGCGCCGGCCGTACAGACCGGCGACCTGGTCCTCATCAACGAAGAGGTCCCCGACGAGCCGTTCGGCGCCGGCACGATCATCACCTATGCGGACCCGCACGAGGGTCGCGACCGACTGGTCACCCACCGGGTCCGTGAGACAGCGATCACCCCGCAGAACTCGTCCGTGGGCGAGTACATCACCCGCGGCGACGCCAACGCCGTCGATGACGCCCGTCCGGTCGACCACGGGCAGGTCGTGGGATCCGCCAGGCTTCTCATCCCCATGCTGGGTCTCCCCGTCCACTGGGCTCGGACCGGCAATCATCTCAGTCTGTCGCTGTTCGCGATCCTGACCATGGGGGCGATCACCGTGGCCACCGGAACCGCGCGACAGGCGGCCGCGACGGCCCGGCCAAACCGGGGCCAGCTGCGCCGCAACGCCCGCCACGCGGAGCGCGACCGAGCACGTATCGCGGCGCGCGCGTCCCACGCAGCAAGAGCAGCCCAGGCCGCCGGAGCCG
>JBDNIX010000446.1:0-6980 GCA_041688045.1 Nitriliruptoraceae bacterium | reverse complement strand
GTGGCGGTTGCGGCGGCGAGGGGTTCGAGTTGGGTGCGGATGGTCCGCCGTGCCCGGGCGGCGACCTCGGGTCCATCGACCTGGGAAGTGGCGGCGCGTGATCCCAGGGCTGCCGCCGCGGTGAGGAGCTTGGTCGGGGTGCCACCCTGGTCGACCTGTCGGGCGTCCTGCCCGATCTGGCGGGTCAGCAGCAGGAGCAGTAACGCGGAGGTCGTCACGCTGGGGTCATGAGCTGTGTCGGCGTGGGGGAGGCCGGCTTCGCCTTCGATGTCGAGGTGGGGGAGTAGACGGTCGAGCCAGGTGGGCATCCACCAGTTGCGGTCACCGAGCAGGACCATGGTGGAGGGCACGAGCGCGACCCGGACGATGGTGGCGTCGATGAGCACGGCGACCGCGAGGCCGAGGCCGATCTGCTTGATGATGATGTTGTCGCCGAGTGCGAACCCGATGAACACCACGATCATGATCAGCGCGGCGGAGGTGATGACCCGGGCGGTGTTGGAGATGCCGGCGACGACGCTTGCGGTGTTGTTCCCGGATCGCAGGTACTCCTCGCGGGTGCGGGAGAGCAGGAACACCTCGTAGTCCATCGAGAGCCCGAAGAGGATCGCGAACATCAGCATCGGGACCATCGACACGACCGGGACGGGGCCCTCGAGACCGAACAGTCCACCGAGCCATTCCCACTGGAATACCGCGACGACGGCGCCGTAGCCGGCACCGATCGACAGCAGGTTCATCGCAGCCGCCTTGATGGGAACCCATACGGACCGGAACACCATCATCAGCAACAGCAGGGACAGGGCGATGATGGTGGCGATGAACCATGGCAGCCGTTCGCTGGCACGGTCGGTGAGATCGATGTTGCTGGCGGTGATGCCACCGACGTACGCCTCGCCGTCCGTGGCGTCGAGCACGTCGGGAATGGTGTCCTCACGGAGCCGGTGGACCAGGTCCTCGGTTTCCTGCTCGGACGGGCCGGTGACGGGGGTGATCTGCATGACCGCGGTGTCACCGGCGGTGTTGGGCATCGGCGGGGACACCTGCGCCACCTGCGGGTCCGCTGAGATCGTCTCGCGAAGGCCGGCCAGGGTGGCCTCCGCGTTCTCACCTGGTAGGTCGATGGTGAGGACGAGCGGGCCGGAGAACCCGGCGCCGAACCCCTCGACCAGCAACTCGTGTGCCTGTCGGCGGGTGGAGTCCTCGGACGCGGTCGAGGCGTCGGGCATGGCCAGGCGCATGTCGAGCACCGGCACCGCGAGCAATCCGAGCAGCAGCACGCTGGCTACCAGGTAGCGCCATGGACGCCCGGCGACGTGGCGGGCCCAGCGGCCCCAGACGTTGTTCTCGCCGGACTCGACCCGTGCCTGCATGCCGGGCAGCCGGAACCGGTCGATGCCCTCGCCGGCGAAGCCGAGCAGGGCGGGCAGCAGGGTGATCGAGGCGAACACCATGACCGCGACCACGATCGCGGCCGACGCGCCCATGATCGTTGCGGCCGGGATCCCGGCGACCGCGAGCCCCCCGATGGCGATGATGACCGTTCCACCGGCGAAGACGACCGCCTGGCCGGCAGTGGCGGTGGCCCGCCCGATCGAGTCCATCACCTCCGTGCCCTCGGCGAGGTTCTGGCGGTGGCGGGTCACGATGAACAGGGCATAGTCGATACCGGCCCCGAGCCCGAGCATGACCCCGAGGAGCAGGCTGGCAGACGGCACGTCGACCACGGCAGCGAGCAGCTGGATGAGTCCCGCGCCAGCGGCGAGGCCGAAGAGGGCGAGGCCGAGCGGGAGCCCCGTTGCGATGATGGAGCCGAACGCGATCAGCATGATCACGAGCGCCGCGCCGATCTTGAACGCGAGCTCGGTGCCGCCCAGCTCCGGTGACTGGAAGTAGGACGGCAGCTCGCCGCTGAGCTCCACCTCCAGGCCGAGGTCACGTCCGACCTCGACGGCTGCATCGAGCTCGTCGACCCCGTCCGAGCCCAGCTCGCCGATCGGCAGGCTGTAGCGCACGTCGGCGAAGCCGATCGTGCCGTCGGTCGAGAGCGACCCGCCGCGGCCCTCCAGCGGGTCACCGACCACGGCGACCGCCGGAATCTCGCCCACCGACTCGAGCGTGGCTGCCACCGCGGCGGCCTGGTCGGGGTCGGTGAGCTGCCCGTCGGTGGAGTAGAACACCACGCGGGCCGAACCGCCCGACTGCTCCGGGAACCGCTCCTCCAGCAGATCCTGTGCGGCGTAGGACTCCGTGCCCGGAATCCCGAACTCCTCGCTGAACTCCCCGCCGATGTTTTGGGCGAGCCCGATGAGGATCACGGCTGCGAGCACCCAGACGAGGATTACGCGGCGACGGTGACCGGCGGTCCACGTCCCCACCCTGTACAGCCATCCCGTCATGAGGATCTCCTGTCGCTGTGCGTCTCGGCGTCTGCGGACGCGACGACCTTGTGAGACGTAGTGTCTCAAACTATACTTTGATACAGTCTGTCCCGCAAGTCCGACCGTGCGCACCGAACCGATCGAGCCGACATGTCGCACCGCCGACCGGTCCATCACCCGACCACGTCCTCCGACGACGTGGACCCCCGGGTCGCGCGCACCCGCCAGGCCGTCCGAGTGGCGGTGCGTCGGCTCGTGCAACGCGCTGGCTTCGAGGCGGTCTCCCACCAGCAGGTCGCCACCGAGGCCGGGATCGGTAGGGCCACCGTCTATCGGCACTGGCCCAAGCGGACGGACCTCCTGCTGCACGCCCTAGCCGACGTGGAGGCACCACACGACTGGCGGAGCAGCGGCGATCTCGCCACCGATCTCGCCCGCGAGCTCGAACGCCTGCAACGCACGATGAGCAGCTCACCGCTGGTCCCCGAACTCATCGCGCTGATCGGGCGTGCCGAGTGGAACCCCGAACTTCGCGAGACCCAGACCGAACTGCTCGCATCCGGCACCGCCGGGCTGCGCCGTGCGCTTGAGACCGCCATCGAACGCGGCGAACTTCCCGCGGACCACGATCTCGACACCACGATCGCCCGGCTCGCCGGCCCGCTCTTCTACCGCCGCGTCCTGGCCCACGCCCCCCTCGACGACGCGTTCGTCACCAAGATCATCACCGGGTACATCGACGAGGTGTCTACCTCGGCCTGAACCGCCGCGTGGGGCATGGTGGGCGTGACCGGACGACATCGGCTCCCGACTACGCTCGTCCGGATGCTTCGACGCCTGCTCCTGCGCCTTTACCGCCTGCCTGGGCATGAGGATGGACTACTGCCCTGCGAGCTCGGGCTGGCGTCCGAGGACGTCCGGATCGCTGCGAACGACGGCTCGAGACTGCATGGCTGGTACCTCCCCGCCGCCCGGACCGACGAGGACCGCCGCTCCGCGGTCCTGGTGATTCACGGGTGGGCGAGTGCCGGCGCGGATATGCTCCCTGCTGCACTGGCGATCGTCAGTGCGGGGATGCCGACGCTGGTGATAGATGCCCGCGGGCATGGGCGCAACGACCGAGCCGACTTCATGTCGATGCCGAGATTCGCCGAGGACGTGGACGCGGCCGTCGCGTGGCTTCGTGCCCGTCCCGACGTCGATCCCGACCGTATCGCGCTGGTCGGCCACTCGGTTGGCGGGGGCGCGTGCCTGCTGGCGGCCTCCCGGGACCCGCGGATCGCGGCGGTCGTCAGCATCGCGTCGATGGCGCATCCACGGGAGATGATCAGTCGGTCGTTCCGGCGCTATCGCATCCCGCGGCCGCTCATCTGGATGGTCTTGCGTACCATCGAGCGGACGATCGGGTACGCGTTCGACGACTTCGCGCCGTTACACAGCATCGAACGTGTCGACTCTCCGGTCCTGGTCGTGCATGGGCGCGAGGACCGCACAGTCAGCTCGACCGACGCGGTCCGCCTCGCGGACGCGGGCGGTCCCAGCGCAACGTTGGAGCTGGTGTCCGGCGCTGGCCATCGCACTCTGGACGGGTTCGAGCCGGTCCTCGACCGGATCATCTTGTTCCTCCGGACCTCGCTGACGTCGGGACGTGATGACGTCGAGGGCCACACGTAAGAGAACTACGGTCCGAAGCTGGCCGTAACGAGTGGGCAGATGGCTTCGTTCATCGCCCGCTTCATCGTGCACTACACGGGTGAGGTGCTCCCCGAGAGCGGGTCGGCCTCGGTGAGTCGGACCCGTCCGAACCTGCTCTCAACACTACGTGCAGGGCGCTGAGGTGACCAACGTCTACGTGAGCGTGGTGCCGATGCTCTGGCTCACGGGTCAGGAGTATCCGTCGCATCAGCGCAGCACCCCAAGCGGCGAGGGGGTGGTGCACGGCATCGGCGCCTCCGGGGCACCTACCGAGGCCCGGTCCGGGTCGTGCGAGGCGAGTCCGACTTCGGCCGTTTGCGGACCGGTGACGTCCTGTTGTGTCCGGTGACGACGCCCACGTGGACGACCTATTCGCCACCGCAGGTGCGCTGGTCACCGACGGCGGCGGGCTGCTCAGCCACACCGTCATCATCGCCCGCGAACACGGCCTCCCCACCGTTGTCGCCACCGGCACCGCGTACGCAACGGAGACATCATCGAAGTCGACGGAAATGCCGGAACGGTACGCCGGGCAGCACGGTGCGCGACGTCTTCGACGTCGTTTGGGGCTGCTGGGGATGTCAAGGAGCGTGTCGAGGGTCAGCCGACGGGGACGGGTAGGGCCCGTAACCGGTCGAACGCGGCGACGAGCTGGTCGGCCCCGGGTCAGTCGCGAGCGATGTCGAGCCGGATCCCGCGGGCGTGTCGGACGATCCGTGCGGGCGTGCAGCAGCTTGTCGTGCAGTTGCTGGGGTTTGGTCGTTGGGTCAGACACACGTCACGTACCGGACAACGTCATCAGCTCGCCCGCTGCGACGGCCTCATCAATGAGTACAAGACCCCCGCGCGAGCCCCCGACCGGGCTCCTGGCACCCACACCGTCGAGTTCGACGACGAAACCGCCTTCCAGCTCGTCGTGGCCGTTGCCGAGTGCACCATCGAGGTGGATGCGATCGCCGCGCGTCTGGCGGCAGGCTGACGCGGACCCGGCCATCGGGCGCTGCTGATCATCCCGCAACCCGGAGCCCATGACAAGCCGTGTCCAAACGTGCCGACCGTCTATCGCCTCAACGACGCTCTATGAGCTCAGTTCGCGGCAATTCACTCAGTCGGAGTAGGGACATGCGACTACGGATCAGGCGGCCGGGGGTTCGAATTCCTCCCAGCGGGCAGGCGCTCTGCGGTCTCGGCGACCTGGAGGCTTGGCCCCTACATGCCGATCGCACGTCACCCTGGCTTCGGTCGACCGTCGCGGTGGCGATCTCGATGGCCATCGGAGCTCCCTTTCCCGCCGTCGGGACGATAGCTCCAGGAAGGACGATTGCTCTACGGGCGTGAGACCTAGGGACCTCCGGCTCTGTCGCGCCCTCCAGGCGATCCGTAGTGTCGGTGATGCGAACTCGCCTCGGCGAGTGCGAGCGGCGCAGTCGGTCCCATCCCCCCGACACAAGATGTCGCATAGGCCACCGACAGGAGCCACTATGAAGGCCTTGGTTTATCACGGTCCGGGAGAGCGAGCTTGGGAGGACGTCCCCGAGCCGGAGCTCCGGCAGCCGACCGACGTCATCGTGCAGGTCGACACGACCACGATCTGCGGTACGGACCTCCACATCATGAAGGGTGACGTACCCGCGGTCAGCGACGGGCGGATCCTCGGCCACGAGGGGGTCGGCACGATCACCGAGGTTGGCGAGGGCGTCAAGACCCTCACGGTGGGGGACCGGGTCATCATCTCCTGCGTCACCTCCTGCGGGTCCTGCTCGTACTGTCGGCAGCAGTTGCCATCCCACTGCCTCGACGACGAGGGAACTGCCGGCATCGGCTGGATCCTCGGTCACCTCATCGACGGCACACAGGCCGAGTACGTGCGCATCCCCCATGCAGACAACTCGCTGCACAAGCTGCCCGAGGGCGTGGACGACGAGTCCGCCCTGATGCTCTCCGACATCCTGCCGACAGGCTTCGAGATCGGCGTGCGCAACGGGCGCGTCAAGCCCGGCGACGTCGTCGCGGTCGTCGGTGCCGGCCCCGTCGGCCTCTCGGTGATCACGACCACCGGCCTGTATGGCGCCTCGCGGATCATCGCCATCGACCTTGACGACAACCGGCTGGAGCTTGCGCGCTCCCTCGGTGCCACGGACACCGTCAACAGCAGCGCGGCAGGATGGCAGGACGACGTGTACGCCATGACCGACGGTTACGGCGTCGACGTCGCCATCGAGGCCGTCGGCATCCCCGCCACCTTCGATGCCTGCACTGAGCTCATCCGACCCGGCGGGACGGTGGCCAACGTCGGTGTTCACGGCACGTCGGTCGAGCTCAAGCTCCAGGACCTGTGGATCAAGGACGTGACGATCACAACAGGGCTCGTCAGCGCCACGACCACGCCGATGCTGCTGAAGCTGGTGGCCCAGCACAGGCTTTCCCCCGAACGGTTCGTCAGCCACCGCTTCAATCTTGACGCGATGATGGACGCATACGACACCTTCGGCCGCGCCGCCGAGACCCAAGCCTTCAAGTTGGCCATCTCGCGCTGATCCGGGGTCGGGCCACCGTCGAGTGGACGGTGGCGGGTGCGTTCGAGCCGAGGGCACGCACGAGCTGGTCTGCGTGCTCGCCGGGCTCGCCGGTATCGAAGGCGACGAAGATGTCGTGGCGCAACACCGACTTGGTCCCACTACCGGTGGTACCAGGGTGGCCTCCAACGGGCGCTGGTGCACCCGGGAACGACAATTGCAGCCCGGGCTTCTTCATGGCGACCTGCTCAGGATCGGGCTCGTGATCGTGAAAACCGAAACGTCTGACGGCCTCCTCAGCATCGCTGGGTGAGACACCGTTGAGCCGGTGGACGACGGGACGGGGTTGAACACGGTGACTCCTCGATGTCGATACTGCGAGGGTTGG
>JBDNIX010000445.1:0-3143 GCA_041688045.1 Nitriliruptoraceae bacterium | reverse complement strand
GACGTCGAGTTGGTGGTCACCGGGCGCTGCCGGAACTGCCGGACGGCATGACCCCGGCCACCCCATCCCTACGACGGGACTGGCGGCGACACCGATCCACCAGTGGGATGGCGGCTCAGCGCACCGGGCGCAGCGGCACCTTCGCGACCATGCCCAGGATCGTCACCGCCACGGGGATGATCAGCAGCAGCAACAGCACCTGGACGTAGCTGCCGGTCAGATCGCGCCCGATGGACAGCGCCAACGGGCCGAATGCGGTCGAGGCCACGCTCAACGCGGTCACGACACCCCGGATCGATCCGATGTGGGCCAGACCGAACAACTTCGGGAACGACGCCGCCTCCAGCGTCCGAGCGGCCGCTCCCGCACTGCCGACGATCATGCCGTAGGCGATCGCCGCGAGCCCCGGGGTCACGAACGGGACCATGACCATCCCGCCTGCCAGCATCGTCATCGCCACAGCCAGGACCCAGCGGGACGAGAACCGGTCGACCATGCTGCCGACCAGCAACGTCACGCTCAGCGCAGCCACGGTCTGCGGGATGAAGTTCGCCGCGGCCTCCACCGGCGTGAGGCCCTGCTCACCGAGCAGGTCGATCTGGTGGAACGCCAGCCCCGTGCCGATCATCCCGGTCGCGATCACGCCACCCGCGACCGCCCAGAACATCGGTGTACGAATCGCTTCCGCGCGTGTGAACGACACCGCCGCAGTCTCCGCGTCCGCTGCGGCCGACGCGGCGGCGTCCAGTGGAGCGTCGCCATCCGGCTGTTGCCCCACGTCGCGGGGACGGTCGATGATGCCTCGCAGCGCGATGGGCAGCACGATCACCCACACCGAGATTCCCAGCACGACCCATGCCACGCGCCAGCCGACGGCGGGGATTACCAGACCTCGAGATGCCAGAGGAATGAGCGACAGCATGGCGGAGCCGACCGCCGTCAGCACCCCGACGGCCAGGCCACGTCGGCGGTGGAACCAGGGCGCCACGGACGTCGTCGCCACCAGGCTCAGTGCGCCCTGTCCGAACAGTCGGATCCCCGCGAAGCCCATCGCCAGCGTCACGAGGCCGACGACCCCGGACATGGCCATCAGCATGACCCCGAACGCGCCACCGACCAGGGCCATCGCCATACGCGCGCCCCGCTCGTCGATGACCCGTCCGAGTCGAGGCAGCACGAACGCACCGGCCAACGTGCCAACCAGGTAGGCACCGGAGACCTGGGACCGACTGAGGTCGAGCGATTCCATCATCGGGTCGATGAAGACACTGACGCCGACGGTCTGGCCGGGCCCGGTCATCCCGAGAGCGATCGCTCCCAACACGACGATCCGCCACCCGGAGAAACGGGTGCCGGGCCGTGGAGCCGTGGGCTCGGGCATGAGGCCGGTGAACATCGCGATCAGCCCAGCATGAGGGTCTCGAGGGCGATCTCCGGATTGTCGCGCTGGATCCGTTCGGCGACGTACCGACTTCGGAACAGGGCCAGCGGGGTGCCGTTCTCCCGGCGCCAGACCTCCACGTCACGCATACCGGCCAACGCCTTGACCCCGTCCTCATCGGTCGCACGGGCGGTGTCGAACCGGGCGCCTTCCAAGCGGACCGGCGCATTGAACTCGTGCTCCATCCGCCACGTCGCCACCTCGAACTGCAGTTGGCCGACGGCGGCCCAGACCGGCGCCTGGTCGCCGATGTCAGGATGCCGCAGCACCTGTACCACGCCCTCCTCGTCCAGTTGGGCGACACCTCGACGGAACTGCTTGACCCGGCTCCGGTCGACCGGGTGTGCGGTCGAGAAGTATTCCGGGGTGAACGTCGGGATCGGTGGGAACGTGACGGGCGCGTCCTCGTCGTGCAAGGTGTCTCCGGCCCGCAGGTCGGTGGCGTTGACCAGGCCGATGACATCGCCGGGGAAGGCCTCGTCGACGGTTTCGCGCTCGCGGCCGAACACTGCGTGTGCGTACTTCGCCTGGATCCGTTTGCCGGTCCGGGCGCAGGTCAGGGGTGCGCCGCGTTCGAACCGACCGGAGCACACCCGCACGAAGGCCAGCCGGTCCCGGTGGCGGGGGTCGAGGTTGGCCTGGACCTTGAACACCAACCCGCTGAACGGTGCATCGAGGGCGCGCCGGTCGCCGTCGACGTCCGCGCGCGGGTACGGCGCGGGCGCGAGATCCTTGACCGCGTCCAGCAGCATCCGGACACCGAAGTTCGACAGCGCGGAGCCGAAGAAGACGGGCGTCGACATCGCCGCCATGAACGTCTCGACGTCGACGTCCGCGCCGATCGCGTCGAGCAGTTCGAGCTCCTCGCGCACCTCGTCGGGCACATCCTCGGAGCCCCCTTCGTCCTCCTGCGCCCGGTCGGCTCCGGCCCGTCCTGAGGCGACGAACCGGAAGGCGTGCCCGGACCGACGGTCCACGACGCCCTGGAACTGCCCGGCCGGCTTGATCGGCCACGTCACCGGGTGGCCGACGAGGCCGAGTTTGGCCTCGATGTCGTCGAGGATCTCCAGGGGCTCGGGCGACGGGCGGTCCATCTTGTTGACGAACGTGATGACCGGGGTGCCGCGGGCCCGGCAGACCGCGTAGAGCTTTTCGGTCTGTGGCTCGACGCCGCGGGCGGCATCGATGACCATGACGGCGGCGTCGACCCCGGACAGCACGCGGTAGGTGTCCTCGGAGAAATCACGGTGGCCAGGGGTGTCCAACAGGTTCAGGACGGTGCCGTCGTGCTCGAACCGCGCGACGGCAGAGCTGACCGAGATGCCTCGTTTCTGTTCGAGTTCGAGCCAATCGGAGGTGGTCGTGCGCGCCGACTTCCGGCTCTGCACGGCGCCGGCCTGTTGGATGGCGCCGCTGTAGAGCAGAAACTTCTCGGTGAGGGTCGTCTTGCCGGCGTCCGGGTGCGAGATGATCGCAAAGGTTCGTCGGCGAGCCGCCTCGGGCAGCACGGCAGCCACAACGGCTCCTACAAGGTCAAGAGGGAGGCGTCACGTTCCGGGGGTGGGGACGTGGTCGGATCGAAACCGGGCCACACGCGACGGGTCGTCCGACGGGACGACGATGGCCCCCCACCGTACCGCCTGTGGGACCCTGCGGACGTGTCCGGGCGGTGGACCTCGAACCCCACGACGGTGTGTCCGTC
>JBDNIX010000444.1:0-5677 GCA_041688045.1 Nitriliruptoraceae bacterium | reverse complement strand
GTCATGCTTTGCAGACATGAAGACATTGGGCTGGCTACAGTAACTTCCGACATAGCGATTCCGACGAAAACGTCCGACGCGGCGCGTCAGGCGGCGCACCATAAGTCGCGCCGTCGGCGCGCTCAATGGCGCAGAGGCTACGCAGGCGTTAAATTCAGCGGAAAGTCGGGATTGTCTGCACGGAATTCAGATCCCACTTGCGGTTCAGCAGCGGGTCTATGTTGGTGCCTTCCGAGGCGTCCACCACGCGAACGCGCGCAGGTAGCTGCCGTGGTTGCCGACCGTGGCGTCGCTGAACCCGAGCACGCCGGCCTCGTAGCTGGCGAACTCCGCCAGCAACGACCTCCACGGCTCCGGGAGGGGATCGGGCAACTCGATGACGGCCATACCCCACAGCCTGACCCACCAGCCCGGCGGTGTCCGATCGGGATCGGAGGGGCTGTGGACAGCGACCCCCGCCCCAACAGATCTCGACTGATCGGATCGTAGGGACTCGCCCAATGGTAGCGTTGGAAGGCGACCGGAGGTAGTCTGGTCTTCCGGCGACCGAGGTGGTGGGACATCACACCGTATGTGCGGCGAGTCATCGACGACGAGCTCGATGACCTCATCGCCGGACTTCCTGCGATCAGCCTCGAAGGCCCGAAGGGTGTCGGCAAGACCGCCACTGCGGAACAGCGAGCTACGACCGTCTACAGGTTGGACGATCCAGGCACGCTCGAGGTCATCCGCGCTGACAGCAACCGGCTCGCGGTGGGCACGCCGCCGGTCCTCGTCGATGAGTGGCAGCGCTATCCGCCCTCGTGGGATGTCGTCCGGCGGGAGGTCGACCGGATGGGTCAGCCCGGGCGGTTCCTGCTCACCGGTTCGGCGACGCCTGCTGAGCACCCGACGCACTCTGGCGCCGGCAGGATCGTCAGGCTGCGAGTCCGCCCGCTCACGCTGCCCGAACGAGGCATCGGGACCGCCACGGTCTCGGTCGCAGCCCTGCAGGCCGGCGGCCGACCTCCGATCGAAGGGACGACGACCTTCGGACTGGACGACTACGTCAACGAGATCGTCGCAGGCGGGTTCCCGGGCATGCGCAACCTGGCCGGCCGCGCCAGACGTGCAGCGCTTGACGGTTACCTCGCCCGCATCGTCGATACCGATCTGCCTGAGCTCGGCGTCGAGATCCGGCACCCGGCAACGCTGCGCAGATGGTTGACCGCCTACGCCGCGGCCACGGCAACAGCTTCTTCCTACGAGAAGATCCGTGATGCTTCAACAGCCGGAGAAGGGCAGAAGCCGGCAAAGAGCACCACCATCCCCTACCGCGAAGCACTCGAGCGGATCTGGGTGCTCGAACCGCTCGACGCATGGGTGCCGACGAACAGCCCTCTGAACCGGCTCGTCTCCTCGCCCAAGCACCATGTCGTGGACCCAGCCCTTGCGGCACGCCTCGTCGGGCTCGGAGGTGACGCGCTCATCTCCGGCCAGGGGCCAGCTGCCATCGCGCGGGACGGCACCTTCCTCGGCTCGCTGTTCGAGTCGTTGACCGCCCTCAGCCTGCGCGTGTTCGCCCAGGCTGCGGAAGCGCGTGTGTCCCACTTTCGAACCAAGGGTGGGGAGCGTGAGATCGACTTCATCCTCGAGCGCGACGACCGATCGGTCCTCGCGCTCGAGGTCAAGCTCTCCGAGACCGTGGATGACGGCGACGTCCGACACCTGAGGTGGCTGAGGGAGCGGATCGGCGATCAACTCGTCGACGCCGCGGTGATCACGACCGGTCGGCACGCCTACCGCCGCCCCGATGGCATCGGCGTCGTTCCGCTCGCTCTGCTCGGCCCCTGAAGGCTGGGGTCCCGGCAGGCCCAAACCACGAGTCCGCAGCTCACCCGAGCGAGCGTGTAGGCGAAGCAGTCACCGAAGTTCAGCTCGGCGGGGTGGCGCGGCCCTTGCCGTACCGGCTGAACGCCGTGCGCGCCGCGTTGGCCTGGGCCACGTCGACATCGACCAGACGGATGTCGGCCACCTCGGGCCCCTCGACCACACCGCCCTCGAACAGCGCCAGGTTGAGCAACGCCACGTCACGTGCGTCCGAACCATCCGGGGCCATCCCGCACGCCAGGGGGCGTTCAGGTCGTGCTCCACGCCACTGCAGCCTCCGCGGTGGATCTGGATCTCCCCCGACGTGGCGGACGGTTCAGCCCCCGGCCGGCGCCCCCTTGCGGAGGCGGAGCGCTCTGGCACGGAGGCGGTCGACCAGGGATCCGGGCGCTTGCGGCACGGCGTCCGTCGCGACCTCCAGGGCGCACTCGAAGCGGTCCATGAGCCCATGGATGCGGTCGTCGACGTCATCGGCGAGGTGCCAGCGTGTCGCTTCGGCCCGTAGAGCGGCGATATCGACGGCGTCGATCTGCCGGTGGTCGTCGATGAACATGGCGAGCTCCGTCGAGACGCGGATGCGACCTTGCGGACCGCTCACGTCCGGGTAGTGGACCGTCGACATCACGTCATAGAGCGGAGCGAGCGCGATCCGACCTCCGGGAGGCAGCAGCAGGGAGAGGTTCTTGCCGTGGGCGTCGGCGTTGCCGACGGCCACGGTGAAGGTCGTCACCTCGACCAGGCGCCCGGTCTGGTCGGGGTCGCCGTTGTGGACGTCGAGGAGGTGCGCGACATCGGCGAAGCCGGGTCCACCCTGCCGCTGGTACTTGCCCGCCCCTCGAGGGCCCACGTCCACGGCCAGCGCCTGGCAGACGTCCTCCTGGTGCAGGCGCGCCGTGCGGACCTCATCAACGCGACGGTCGTACCGCGAGACCACGACCACGGGGATACCCGCCACCTCCAGCAGCTCAGCATCGACCTCGGTCAGGCCGAGTTCGCGTGCGAGCCGCAGGCACAGCACCTCGTTGGCAGCGACATCGGGGTAGCGCTGATCAGCGGGCTTGAGGATGTGGGTCGACGGAGTGCCCGCGAGCGGCAGGCGGTCGGCCCCCTCGCTGGCGGGTCGGTGGGAGCCAGCGACCTCTCGCACCTCCCGCAGGGGCCGTTCAGGCGCGTTCAAGGCGGGGAGTCTGGGTTGCGCAGCGGGTGTTGATGGAGCTGTTGGCAACTCGACCGCTCTATGTCTCTAAAGATATAATTTGGGGCGATAGTGGCGCAAGACCAGTTCCCACATACAATCTATGGGTGAATGGACATAGGGCAGACTTGTTGGATGCCCGTTGGATACCGGAAGGTTGCACGATGACTACGCCGACATACGCCGTGGGCGTCGGGGCGCGGCTGCGGGCGCAGCGCAAGCTGCTGCGCCTGAATCAGACGGAGGTCGCGGATCTCGCTGGGACGACGCAGCGCAGCGTCTCGCAGGCAGAGACCGGCAAGGCATCGAGCCTGGAACTGTACGCCTCGATCGCCGAGGTGCTGGGCCTGGAGGTGGCCGCCCGGCCGCGTCAGCGCGATGCAAGCGCGGAGACGAGACCGTGATGGTGCCGGTGGAGGCTGTCTCCGTGGCCGACGTCTACAAGGCCGGTGTCCACGCCGGCAGGATGTGGCGTGTCGGCCAGGACGTCACGTTCTCGTACATCGACAGGTACGCCGGGCCGCCGGTGGCGTCCACGCTGCCCCTCGGCGTTACACCCACCGAGACGGCGATGCGCATTCCGGCCTACTTCGCGGGCCTGCTGCCGGAAGGGGAGACCCGCCGACGAAGCCTCTCCCGGTCGCTCCACGTGGCGGAGGACGACGAGCTCGGGCTGCTGATCCACCTCGGCGCCGACACGATCGGCGACGTCCAGATCTTGGCGGCCGGCGACCAACTGCCGGACGTGAACGACGGCTCCACGCCGACCGACCTCAGCAAGGCCAGCTTCTCCGAGCTGTGGCTGCCCGAGGACCGCAGCCTCCGGGCCGCGGTCGCGGGTGTGCAGCCGAAGCTGTCATACCACTCGAGGTCACTGATCGGTGGCCGAGTCGGACGGGTCATCCTGAAGTTCTCACCAGACGAATCCTGGCACGGCGTCCTCCACAACGAGCGGCTGTTCATGACCGCTGCCCGGGATGCCGGGCTTGCCGCGCCCGACGTCGAGATCGTGCGCGACCGCGACGGTGTCCAGGCCCTGGCCGTCAACCGCTTCGACCGCAGCTGGCGTGGAGGCGAACTCATACGCCACCCCCAGGAGGACGCGTCCCAGGTGCTCGGACTACGGCCATCGCAGAAGTACGACCCGGATGCCCGAACGGTGTTCGAGGCGCTGTCGTCGCTGTGCACCGCGCCAGCGGTGGCTACACGTGACCTGCTGCACCAGATGCTGTACAGCTACGCCGTAGGCGACAACGACCTGCATGCCAAGAACCTGTCCATCGGTCAGAACCCGTCGACAGGCGTGTGGTCGGCGACCCCGGTGTACGACGTGCTCCACACCTGGCCGTACGAGGGCGACCACCGGTTCCACCCGGCGGTACGCGACCGATTGCACGACTCGGTCACCCGCAAGCACTGGCTGGCGCTGGCAGCAGACGTACGGCTTCCGGAGAAGGTCGCCGGGCGGCTGTGCGACCGGGTCGCGGCTGCGGTCGGTCAGCTGACCGAGGCCGTCGATGAGGAACTGCTCGACATGCCGCCGGCCCAGGTGCGTGACGTTCGACGCCGCGTCGCCCGCAGGGTTCGCGACCTCGAGACCTGATCGGGCACTTCGTCTCCATCGTGCAGGCGGCCCGCCAAGGCGACGGGACTTCGCGCGTCCGGACGACAGGGACGGAGAGCAGCCAGCATCGCGGCCTGTACCGTTGACTACATGCAACGGCCTTGAGAGGTGGGACATGTCCAAGTTGCAACAGCAGATCGCGCGACGTCGGACGGAGAGCACCGATTTCGCCCGAGGCTACGCCCGTGCCTCACACGAGATTCAGCGGGCCAACGACTTCATGGAGGCTATCGCCGAGCACTTGGAGAGCAAGGGCCTCTCAAAGGCGGACCTAGCCCGACTCGTCGATAAGAATCCTTCTGCAGTGCGCAAGCTCTTCCTCGGTGGGGCCAACCCGACGCTCGACACAGCGTTGCAGGTCGCTGCGGCACTCGACCTTGAGATCACGGTCCAGTCGAAACGCAACCTGGTCGAGGCCTAGTCGCAGACGCAACGAGGCGATGACCGCTCGAAGGTCTCCCACAGGCTACGGACCCGTTGGTACACATGTTCGGGCATTGCCGTAGCATCTGGCTTGTCGTCACCGTCGATGACGACGATCGCGCTGTGCGGCAGCCCCGGTGCGTCGCGATCGAACCTGACGAACAGGCGGTAGCGGGTTCCGTCGTGCTCGTCACGCGCCTCGCGGTAGCCGGCCATCTCGTCGCGCATGGTGCGCCAGCGCAGGCCTCCGTAGAAGGCGAAGGGTGGCCGCGTGCTCTCAACAGCATTGAGTGTTGCGAGCAACTCACCTTCGGCCTCGTCGGGAATACGCCGCAGGGGTGGACCACCATGGTTCGGCCCGTTCGGTGCGAACTGCAATGACTCCACTCCACTCGATGCCCGATCACGTCGGTGTAGGGCGCCAGGGTCGAACAGCGGACCGCTCAAGCTCTCACCACATCGGACTCGTCGATCATGATCCCCCGCGCACGGAACGGGGCCGGACAGGTCGCGAGCGCGTGGCGGCGTGCCGAGGGCAGCGCAGAGACCCACCACATCGGGGAGGC
>JBDNIX010000443.1:0-5463 GCA_041688045.1 Nitriliruptoraceae bacterium | reverse complement strand
GGCGGTGAACCTGAAGGTCACCACGGCATCCGCCCAGCTGCGGGTCCTGCGGCAAGCCAATCTGGTGACGGTTCGGCGCGAGGGCAAGTACGTCTACTACGACATCGCGGACGACTCGGTCTGTCGGCTGCTGCAGGCGGTGCAAGAGGTCGCCAGCACGCAGCTCAGCGAGGTCAGCGAGGCGGTGCGCACCCACTTCGAAGCGCGCGATCCGGTTGAGCCGATCAGTAGCCGTGAGCTCCGGCGCCGTATCGAGGTGGGCGATGATGTGGTCGTGGTCGATGTGCGCCCCGCCCCTGAGTACGACGCCGGCCACATCGCCGGGGCGGTGTCCATCCCGCTCGATCAGCTGGCCGACCAGCTCGACGAGCTGCCCAGTGGGGGAGAGATCGTTGCGTACTGCCGTGGGCCGTACTGTGTGTTGGCCCCGGAAGCGGTTGAGCGACTCCACCGAGCCGGTCGCAACGTCCGCCGACTGGATGTCGGGTTCGTCGAGTGGCGACTGGCCGGCCTCCCGACGGCGCGACGTGCGTCCTGACGAAGCGATCGGAGTACCGATGGCCAGGTCTGTCCCGGTGGCCGTAGAGGAATGTCCCACCCTTCCCGCGTATCGAACGGTCGGGGTGGTGTGCGCCCATCCCGATGACGAGGCGTTCGGGCTCGGCGCCATCATCTCCGGCATGGTCGATGCTGGAGCCCACGTCGCGCTGCTGTGCCTGACGCGGGGAGAAGGCTCGACGTTGAGCGCAGGAGCGGACCTGGCCGACCGACGACGCGCCGAACTCGACAACGCCGCCCGGGAACTCGGGATCGGGCACGTGGCACTGGGCGAGCATCCGGACGGCGCCCTGTCGGACGTGCCGCTGGAGCAATTGGTCGAGGAGGTCTGTGCAAGCTTCGGGGACGTCGAGGTGCTGCTGACCTTCGACCACGGTGGGATCACCGGCCACCTGGACCACCAGCAGGCCACCGATGTGGCCGTTGCCGCTGGTCGCCGCTGCGGGATCCCGGTGCTCGGCTGGACACTGCCGGAGACGGTCGCTGCCGCCATGCGCCAAGAGTTCGGCGCCCCGTTCGTGGGTCGCACACCCGACGACATCGACGAGCGCTACTGCGTCGATCGAACCCGACAACACGCCGCGATCACCTGCCACGCCAGCCAACACAACCCGGCGCCGCACCGCCGGATCGAACTGCAGGGTCCCTACGAGCACCTGCGTATCCTGTACCAAGCCTGACCTGGCGCCCACGGTCGCCTGCACACACCGGAGCCTCGCATGCCCCGATCTACCGCCCGCGAGCGGATCAACGTCGCCATCCTCGCCGGCAACCAGGCGTTGTTCCTCATTGCGGCGATCACCGTGATGACGCTCAGCGGGCTCGTCGGCCAACGGCTGACGCCGAACCCGGCCCTGGCCACGCTGCCCGTGGCGATGATGATGGTGGGCGTCGTGCTGGCCGCCGTACCCGCATCGCTGCTCATGAAACGCATCGGTCGTCGAGCCGGTTTCGTCGTCGGTGCCCTGGTGGGTGGTGCCGGTGGTGGGGCACTCAGCGTGGCGGCGATCAACCTCGGTGCCTTCTGGTTGTTCTGTGCCGGCAGCCTGCTGCTGGGTGTCTACCAGGCATTCGCCAACTATCACCGGTTCGCTGCGGCCGATGCCGCCAGCCCCGCCTTCGAGAGCCAGGCCATTTCGCTGGTCCTGGCCGGTGGGGTTGTGGCGGCGTTCCTCGGCCCACTGAATGCCAGCCGGGCCACCGGGTTGATCGGCGACATTCCTGACGCCGGTCCGTACGCGATCATCGTCGGCTCGGCCGTCCTCGGAACCGCCCTGTACCTGGGTCTGAAGATCCCCAACGAACACGAGGCCCGTACCGGCATGCAGCGACCACTCGGTCAGATCATGCGTGACCGATCCTTCAGGGTCGCCCTCCTGGCTGCCACCGTCGGCTACACCATCATGATCCTGGTCATGACCGCCACGCCGCTGGCGATGCAGGTCGCGGGGTTCGAGTTGCCACAGGCCGCGACGATCATGCAATGGCACGTGCTCGGGATGTTCGCCCCATCGTTCATCACCGGGTATCTCATCGCCCGGTTCGGTCTTCCCAACATGCTGCTTGCCGGTGCCGCGGCACTCGCGGGCTCGGTCGCGGCCGCCACGACCGGTACGACCATGACGCACTTCTGGTCGGCGCTGGTCCTGCTTGGTATCGGCTGGAACTTCCTGTTCGTGGGTGGCAGCGCCCTGCTGGCAACGACGCACACCGCTCCCGAGCGCGGCAAGGTCCAGGGGGTGAACGAGCTGGTGATCTTCTCGGCCGTGGCCATCGGTTCGCTGCTCGCCGGCGTGCTGCTGCACACGGTCGGCTGGACGATCCTGAACCTGCTGCTCCTGCCGCTCGTCTTCGCGACGGCGGTCACCACCTGGCGATGGCGCCGACCGGACGTGCCTGAACCCGCGCCTGAACCGGCCCCGGCAGACGCCACCTGGCCGCGCCGGCCACGCCGGCCACGCCGGCCACGTCGGCAGCCACTACCTACCTCGGCATCGAGGTTGCCCACCTCCGGGGTGGGGGCGTGCGGCCGGTGGGTGCTTCCCAGCCGGCCGGGAGACGGGCATGATGGCGGGATGCTCGATCTTCTGATCCAGGAACTCGGCGGTTGGCGATGACGCACGTTTCGGAAGGCGCCGCGTACGGTGTCGTCGCGCGGCTGCTGCATTGGGTCATCTTCGTCGCCCTGCTGGTTCAGTTCGTGGTGGGCTATGCGATGGAACGGGCGGACGATCTCCTTCAATGGGGTGTCGACCGATGGCTCGGTGGGAACGAGGAGCGATTGCTCTTCTTTCATGCCGCATTGGGTGTCGGAATCCTCGTTCTGGCGGTTGCGCGTGTCATGTGGCGGAGGATCGCGGGACTACCGCCCTGGGCCGCGGGCCTGTCGCCGCGGGAACGCCGCGTCGCGCACCGCGTGGAGCAGGTTCTCTACGGGATGACGTTCCTCATTCCGTTGACGGGTCTGGCGCTCGTGCTGGTGTCCGGGGAGGACTGGGATCTCGGCACGCGTGGGTGGCAGGCTCCGTACGAATGGATCGACGATGACGTTCTGCTGGTTACGCATATCGCGACCCACGTCACGTTTCTGGCCGCACTGTGCATCCACGTCGGTCTGGTCCTCAAGCACCAGTTCGTTGATCGGGACCGCCTGCTGCGACGCATGATCTGAACGGCGCTCTGCCGCCTGGTGCGGCGATTGCCATCGGACCGCAACGATGTGTCATCATTCGCGGATGGTCGTCGCCTCTGGCTGACGGCTCGGGCAGGCTGGTCATCCGAGGCCACGTGGCCCTACTGCCGTGATACCTCGCGTGTCATGCTGGTTGAGACCATCCGGACGTCGCGGCCCCCCGGGCTGGTGCCGCATCGACCGCGTCGTCCGATCAGGAGCGCGCTGGACCGAATCGAGACCCGAGAGGCCATGTCGACACTCCTCCGTGCGCTGCTGACCGCGTTGCTGTACTTCGTTGCGGCCCGCTCTTCGGTCGAGCTGCAGGACCTGGTCGGACTCGGCGCGATCTATTGGCCTGGTGCCGGGGTGACGGTCACCGCACTTCTCGTGTCACCACGCCGGGCCTGGACGGCGATCCTGATCGCCGTCGGTCTCGCGGAGGTCGGCAACGACCTCGTGACCGGCTTCGGGTTGGTGCCGTCGATGTGGTGGGCCGCGGCCAACATGGCCGAGCCCCTGTTGGCCGCCTGGTTGATCCAACGGTGGCGGGCCGACGGCTTTGGCAGCGTGCGCGGCGTCGCGCTGTTCGCCCTGGCGGCGTTCCTGGCACCAGTGGTAGGCGGCGCGATGGGGTCGATCGGTACCACGGGAACCGTCTCGTCACTGCCGTATGCGGTCACGGCTGGGCAGTGGATCGTCGGGGACGGGCTCGGCATCCTGACCGTGGTTCCTTTCGGCCTGGTCGTGGCGCGGCGTTTGTCAGCCCGTCCACTGGGCACGCCCGAAGGCGTCGTTGCGGTGGCAGCGGTCCTCCTGGCGACGGTCGTCGTGTTCCTGCTGGAAGGCCCGAACGGTGTCGTCGCCGGTGATTATCTGGTGCTGCTGCCGTTGGTCTGGGCCGCGGTCAGGCTCGGCGTCGCGGGGGCGGCGGTTTCCCTCTTCCTGCTCTCACAGATCGCCAACGGCTTCCATGCGGCTGGCCGGGGCCCCTTCGCCGGGTCCGAGCTGTCGTACATCCAGGGGTCGGCGCAGCTGCAGATGTTCCTGGCGACGGTCGGCATCGCGGCACTGCTCCTTGCGTCACGGACCGTGGAAAGCGAGCGCTACCAGGGTCTAGCTGCGGCACGGGAACAGTTGATCGCGTCCGTCTCTCACGAACTGCGGACCCCACTCACGCCAATCCTAGGATTCAGCGAAACGATGCTGCGGCACGACGGTGTGGATTCGCAGACGCGACAGGCGGCCGAGGTCATCCATCGCAACGCGCGACACCTCTCCGAACTCGTCGATGATCTGTTGCGTACCTCACGAGCCCGGCGCGGTGCACTGCCCGTCGATCCGGAAGCTGTCGCTGTGGGATTGTTCATTGATGAGATGCTGCAGGGACGTGCCGAGGACAACATCGAGGTGCACGTCGACAGCGAGGTGGCGGTCTGGGTCGACCGGACGCACCTGACCCAGATCGTGACGAACCTCCTGGACAACGCGGTGCGCTACGCCCGCCCGCCCGTGAGGATCGAGGTCGCTTCCGAGGCTCAGGCCTGCCGGTTGTCGGTCATCGACCATGGTGACGGGGTGCCGGAGTGGTTCGTGTCCGAGTTGTTCGACGACTTCGCTCAGGCGTCCCGAGGAGATGGGCGTTCCGGTGGCGGCCTCGGGCTCGGGCTGCCGATCGCGCGGATGCTGGCGCGGGCCAACGACGGGGATCTCACCTACGCCGACGAGGACGTCGGTGCCCGCTTCACGCTTCGCCTGCCCACGTCCGGGGCCGATCAGATCTCGATGATCGTGCCGACCTCCACGATGCGGTCGCGCGGCAGACGGAAATAGCGCACTGACGTGGCAGCGTTGCGGTGGAGCAGGGCGAACAGCCGCTCCCGCCACAGAGCCATCCCGGGGATCGCTGGCGTCGGAGTAATCGTTTCGAGGCTCACGAAGTAGATGGCGTCGGCCAAGCGGGACCGCAGCTTGGGTGGCAGGGCGCGCCGGAGGGCGGCCGGCACGTCCGGCTCCTCCGTGAAGCCGAAGCGGAGCATGACCTGATAGACGCCCGCGCCGAGATCGTGGGTGGTGGCCCGGCCATCCGGGCGGATCCTCGCGGCATCCGTGATCTGCACACTCACGACGAGAACGTGACGGTGAAGAACGTGATGGGTGGCGAGGTTCTCCTCGAGGGCGCTTGGCGCCTGCCCGAGGTCCGCGCCCAGGTAGACGGCGGCGCCTTCCACGCG
>JBDNIX010000442.1:0-2563 GCA_041688045.1 Nitriliruptoraceae bacterium | reverse complement strand
CCGTTCGGATCGCCGGCGACGCCACTGAAGATGTCGGCCCAGTTCGTCGTGCCCATTGACGGGCCGATCTCGTCGGGCGGGCCGTAGAACGCGGTCTTTCCGCCCGGGGCCAGCAGCAGTACCTGATCACACACGTCGAGATAGGTCAGCGAGTGGGTGACGACGAGCACCACGCGGCCGGCGTCAGCCAGCTGGCGCAACATCGACATCACCTGGCGATCCAGTGCGGGGTCCAGGCCGGAGGTCGGCTCGTCGAGGATCAGCAGCGACGGGCCGGTCAGCAGCTCGAGCGCGACCGAGGCGCGTTTGCGTTGCCCGCCGGAGAGCTTGTCGACGCGGGTGTCGAGGTGCTGGGTCATCTCGAGCTCTTGGAGAACCTCGTTGACGACCTGGTCGCGGTCGGCCTGGTTGGTGTCGGGTGGCAGCCGGAGCTCGGCGGCGTACATCAACGCCTGCCTGACCGTCAGCTGCCCGTGCACCACGTCGTCCTGCGGCACCATCCCGATCCGGGAGCGCAGCGAGGCGTACTCGGCGTGAACGTCGTGGCCCTCGAACGACACCTGGCCGGTCGTCGGATGGGTATAGCCGGCGACCAGTCGGGCGAACGTCGACTTGCCGGCACCCGAGGGGCCGATCACGGCGGTCAGCGTCCCCGGCCGCGCCGACATGGAGATGTTGTCCAGCAGCGTCTTGTTACCCTCGATGGTCCAAGTGACGCCGTGGACTTCGAGGCCGCCGGTTGCGGTGTCGGCGGCGGTCTGCGTGCGGCGTACCAGCGTGCCATCGCGGAAGACGAGGTCGACGTTGCCGATGGTGACGGTGTCGCCGTCGGTGAGCAGCGCGGCGTCGATGCGGGCGCCGTTGACGAAGGTGCCGTTGATGCTGCGGTTGTCGCGAATCTCGGTGGCCCCGGCGCCGCCGGCAGCCGGGATCAGGGTGGCGTGGTGACGCGAGGCCAGCACGTCGGGGATGACGATGTCGTTGTCGCCCGCGCGGCCGATCTTGATCGAACCCGTCGGGACATCCGCGGACCGGCCTGGGCGCAGGATCTTGAGCATGCTGGTCGCGAGGTTGCCGTCGCTGGACCGCGGCGCCGCGGCCGGGCCCATCATCGTGGCGGACTCCTCCGGCGACGAGATGGACGGCGGCAAGGGCGCCGGCCGCGATGGGCGCGCGCGGAGCGAAGGTGTGCTCGGGCCGGTCGGGTACGGCCCTGGTCCGGTCGGATACTGCCCAGGGTGCGGACGCGACCCCGTCGGGCGCGTTGGCGGTGGTTGGCTGGGCCAGGTCGCGCTGGGGCGGGCCACAGCGGGGACCACTGCAGTCGGTGGCGGCGAACCCGCCAACCCCTGATGACGGCCGACCTCGAACGTCAGCAGTGGCCCGTCAGGGTTGCCGACGTGAATTTGTTGGCCGTCGGTGATGTCGGCGGCGGGCACCCGGCGGCCATTGAGATACATCCCGTTGAGACTGCCGTTGTCGATGGCGATCCACCGGCCCTGCTCGAACCTCAGCACCAGGTGGGCCCGGGAGATCAACGGGTGGGCCATGCGGACGTCGGCGCGCAGATCCCGGCCGACGACGACGTCGTTGCCGGGAGCGAAAGTGCGTGGGGATCCGTCGTACCGAACGGTCAGCGCGGGGGATGCTGGTCGGCTCATCGGCAGCAACTCTATCGGTACACCCTCAGGTCATGGATCTTCTGACTGCGGGTGTCTGCGATCTGTTGCAGCGCCGTTATCTGGCCGGTCAGCCCATCCGGCCAGCGCCGACGCGATCGTCGCGGGCTGTGCGCGTGCCCTCATCGCCCCTGGCTGAGCGGCGATCCGGTAAGGACACAGTGGGTGTGGCTGTAAATGGTGGCCATGCACTGATTGCAGTGGTTGCACACCGACTGCACCGAGTGCGCCGGGCCGTCTGCTTGAATCCGGTTGATCAGGTCGGGCTCGGCGAGCAGCGCGCGCCCCATCGCGACGAAGTCAAACCCCTCGGCCATCGCCAGGTCCATCGTCTCGCGGTTGGTGATACCGCCGAGCAGGATGAGCGGCATCGTCAGCTCGGCCCGGAACAGCTTGGCGTCGCGCAGCAGATAGGCCTCGCGGTAGGGGTATTCACGCAGGAACTTCTTGCCCGTCATCCGGATGCCCCACCGCAACGGCGGTGTGAATGCCGCGGCGAACTGCTTGATCGGCACGTCCCCGCGGAACAGATACATCGGATTGACCAGCGAACTGCCCGCGGTGAGTTCGATGGCGTCCAGGCCGCCGTCCTCCTCGAGCCACTTCGCGGTCTGCAACGACTCCTCGATCGGGATGCCGGCGCGCACCCCGTCGGACATATTGAGCTTGGCCGTCACCGCGATCCTTGTGCCCGCCTTCTCCACCGCCCGGCGTACGGCCAGCACGGCGCCGCGGGCCACCTTGGCGCGGTTGGCCAGCGATCCGCCGAACTCGTCGGTGCGCCGGTTGATCAGTGGGGACAAGAACGAACTCGCAAAATAGTTGTGGCCCAGATGGATCTCGACGGCGTCGAAGCCGGCGTCGATGGCGCAGCGCGCGGCGTT
>JBDNIX010000003.1:0-7459 GCA_041688045.1 Nitriliruptoraceae bacterium | reverse complement strand
GGTCGCGACCAGCAGGACGTCCAGTGGCAGGCGGATCGAGTACCCACGGACCTGCACGTCGCGCTCTTCCAGGACGTTGAGCAGCGCCACCTGGATACGTTCCGGCAGGTCGGGCAGTTCGTTGATCGCCACGATGCCGCGGTGATGGCGAGGTACCAGTCCCCAGTGGATCGTCTCCTCGTCACCCAAGGTGCGTCCCTCGGCGACCTTGATGGGGTCGACGTCACCGATCAGGTCGGCGACGGCCGTGTCCGGCGTCGCCAACTTCTCCGCGAAACGGCGATCGCGGTCGATCCAGGCCACGGGCAGGGCATCGCCGGAGTCCTGTGCGAGTCTGCGGCAGTGTGCACACGTCGGATGGAACGGCGAGCAGTTGATCTCGCAGCCGGCGATCACCGGCGCCCACTCATCCAGCAGATCGACCAGACGACGCACGATCCGGGTCTTGGCCTGGCCCCGTTCGCCCAACAGGATGAGATCCTGGCCGGCCAACAACGCTCGTTCGAGTTCGGGCAGCACCGTGTCGTCGTACCCCACGACGCCGGTGGTCAGCGGTTCCCCGGCCCGGAGACGCGCCACGAGATTGTCGCGAAGCTCTTCCTTGACCGTGCGGTCCCGGTAGCCCTCGGCACGAAGCTCAGCGAGTGTGGCGGGTCTCGGCATCGGTGATCCTGACGTCCGCGGCTGCCGGCGCGTCCGGCCGCCGTCATGCAGGGTACGAAGGCGCGACCGCTGCGGGGTCGGTCGTCGGACCTGCGCCCACCCTCCTCCGACGGCCGGGGCACGTGCGGCCGGTACCGTCGTGCGTCTTCCCCAGTGCGAGGCCGACGATTCTGTGAGCGACCACGACGATTCGGGCCGTCCGTCCGACGGATCATCGTCCGAACCGATGATGCGCTGTTCGCGCTGCGAGCGCGCCATGCCGGTCGATGAGGCCATCGAGGCTCCGGTGGGCTACCAGTGCCGCGACTGCGCCAAGGGCGCGGTCCCGGCTCGGCGCCTGACCGACGCGATGCAGGGTGCGCCCGTGACGCGGGCCGTCGTCTACACCATCGGCGCACTGTTCGTCGTGTCGATGGTCGTGCCCGGCATCACCGGACTGTTCGGCCTGCGCCCGATCCTGGTCGGTCCCGGCGGGCCGGAGTTCCTGGCATCGATCGCCTCTTGGTACGACGCTCCACCGATCGCCCGGGCGATTGGCGAGCCCTGGCTGTTGCTCACCAGCGCATTCCTCCACGCCAACCTCATGCACGTCGGCTTCAACGGCCTGCTGCTGTGGCAACTCGGCCACATGCTGGAACCCGCGCTCGGTCGCGGTCGCTATATCGCGCTGTACGCGGCGGGTCTGGCCGGCGGTGGATTAGGGGTCGTGGCCCTGGCCTGGGTGGGCGCGTTGACCGGCGGCGCCGACGGGGTATTCGGCAGCTTCTTCGGGGGCAATCCCTTCCAGATCACCATCGGAGCGTCCGGTGCCGTGTTCGGCCTGATGGGAGGGGCCATGGTCGGTATGCGCGGCCGCGGCATCAACCCGTGGCGAACCAGCATCGGCACCCTGGTCCTGCTCAATCTCGGGCTGACATTCTTCCTCTCCAGCATCTCGGTCGGCGGCCACGTCGGCGGGCTGCTCGGCGGGTGGTTGGCGGCCCGATTCTTGTTCGTGCCCCGCGAACAGGCCAAGCGCGGAACCCGGATCGTTGCCGGACTGGTCGCCGTCATGCTGGTGCTGGCGGTCGTGTTGTCCGCCCTGATCCCCGCGGCGCTGGGCGCGTGACCGTCACTCCCCCCGCCAACATCAGTCGGCGCGGTGGTCCGCACCCGCCACATCCGGTGACCATCCGCGCGGGAGTGCCCGTGTGGAGGGAAACAGCAGGTCCAGGAACCGCTCGGCCGTCGGCTGTGGCTCGTGGTTGGCCAGCCCTGGCCGCTCGTTGGCCTCGATGATCACGTAGTCGGGCTCTGCGGGATCCTGGACCAGCAGGTCGAGCCCGACGACGGGGATGTCCAGCACCCGGCTGGCGTGGACCGCAGCGTCGGCCAACGCCGGGTGCAGTCGAGCCGTGACGTCGTGGATCGTTCCGCCGGTGTGCAGGTTCGCCGTACGGCGCACGGGAAGCTCCACCCCAGCCGGCAGTATGTCGTCCAGGTTGTAGCCGGCGTCACGAACCGCCTTGTAGGTCACCTCGTCGGTCGGGATCGAAGACTCCCCCTCGGTCGACGCCGACCGCCGGCGCGATGTGGAAGCGATCAACCCGGTGATGGTGTGCGATCCGCTTCCGATGATGATGGCGGGCTTGCGAATTGCCGCGGCGACCACCTGATGGTCGATCGCGAGAACGCGCAGATCCTGCCCGTTGACGCATGCCTCGACCAGTACATCCGGGCAGTAGCGCTCCGCCAGCGCGACGGCCTCGGTCAGCTCACGTTCCGTCCGGACGCCGACCGTGATGCCGTTGCCCTGCTCCCCGCGCGCCGGTTTCACCACCGCCTCGCCGACAGATTCGAGGAAGCCGACGTCGTGTTCGTCGCTGGAGGCGACCCGACCCGCAGGGACGTTCAGCCCGGCATCGGCCAACAGCCGGCGCGTCAGGCGCTTGTCGTCGCAGCGGCTCATCGCGACCGCATTGGTCAGTTCGGACAGCGCCTCGCGGGTCTGGATCACGCGGCCCCCGTGTGACAGTTCGAGCAAGCCGGATTCGGCGTCCACGACGCGGACCTTGATCCCACGACGGAAGGCTTCGTCGGCCACGATCCGTGCATAGATGTTCAGGTCGTCGAGTCCCTCGCTGGGGGACGCAGCGAACAGGCGCTCGTTGATCGGGTTCTTGCGCTTGACGCAGTAGACGGGCACCCGTTGGAAGCCGAGCTTTTCGTAGAGCCCGATCGCCGGCGCATTGTCGTGAACGACCGACAGATCGAGATAGGCCCGCCCGGCCTTCCGGCAGCGCGCCGCCAGTTCCTGGACGAGCACGCGACCGACGCCCGGACGGGTGGTCTGCGGGTCGACGGCCAGGCACCACAGACTCGTGCCGTCCTCCGGATCGTTGAAGGCCTCGCGATGGTCGACACCGGCGATCGTGCCGATGATCTCCCCCGGCTCCGTGTCTTGCGCGACCAGGTACACGAACGTCGCGGAGCGCTGGTTCTCCCGCAGCACCTCGACGGGCGCCGTCACCATGCCCGCCGCGGTGTAGATCCGGTTGATGGCGTGGGCGTCCGCATCAGTCGCGATCTCACGGACGCGCACCACCCCCTCGTCGGGTGGCCGCAGCGCCTCGTCATCGAACCGCAGTCGGTAGGTGTGACTGGGGTCGATGAACAGTTCCTGCGGGGCGCGGCTGACCAGCACGTGGGGCTCGCGGACATACAGGCAGATATCGCGACGACCGGCCTCCTCGCGCGAGATCTCGGCTACCAGATTGTCGTGGGAGGCGAACGTCTGACCGAAGATCAGACGGCCCCATCCGCACTCGAGCGCGATGTTCTCCCGCAGGTCCTGTGTCAGGTCATCGGGCCGTGCGTCCCACGAGCGCGTCGACAGCCGATCCTCGTGGTCGGGGCGCTTATGGTCGGACATCGTGCGCCTGCAACCAGAGCTCCAACAATCCCAGCTGCCACAGTTTGTTGCCGCGAAGTGCGGTCAACCCTGCGTTCGGGTCGGCCAACAGCCCGTCGACGTAGGCATCGTTGAACAGCCCCCGCTCCCGGGCCTCGGGAGCGTGCAGCGCGTCACGGACCAGTTCGAGGTAGGGCCCCTGCAGATGTTTGAGCGCCGGTACGGGGAAGTACCCCTTGGGCCGGTCGATGACCGCGGACGGGATCACGCGGCGGGCGGCCTCCTTGAGGACCCCTTTGCCTCCCTGCGCGAGCTTGAGCCGCGGAGGCACACCGGCGGCGATCTCCAGGACCTCGTGGTCGAGGAACGGCACGCGGGCTTCCAGGCCGGCGGCCATCGTCATGTTGTCGACCCGTTTGACGGGGTCGTCGACGAGCATGATCTGCGAATCCAGTCGCAGGGCCATATCCGTGGCCGTTTCCGCTCCCGGGCGGGCGAAATGTTGCTCCACGAACGCTCTGGAGACGTCCTGCTCGACGCGGTGCTCGGGCCGCAGGACCTCGGCCATTTCCCCATGTGGCCGGTCGAAGAACGCCGCGTGATAGCTGTCCACGGCGCGGGCCACGAGCTGATCGCGCGATGCGCCCGGACCGAGTTCCTCGGTCAGCGCCTGCATGGGTGGGTACCAGTGGTACCCCGCGAACACCTCGTCAGCACCCTGTCCCGACTGGACGACCTTGACGTGTTTGGCCACCTCCTGGCTCAGCAGGAAGAAGGCGACCGCGTCATGGCTGACCATCGGTTCGGCCATGGCCGTCACGGCGTCGTGGAGAGCAGGCAGCAGTCGCTGGGTGTCGATCCGGATCCGGTGATGATCGGTCGCGAATTCCCGGGCGATGACATCGGAATACTTGAACTCGTCGCCCTCCTCGCCTCCAAACGATTCGAATCCGATCGAGAAGGTGTTGATCCCGGTCTGGCCCGCCTCCGCCAACAGCCCGACGACCAGCGAGGAATCCAGGCCCCCGGACAGCAGCACCCCGACCGGAACGTCGGCGACCAGCCGCCAGTTGACGGCGTCGCGCAGGGACTCCAGGACCGCGTCCTCCCAATCCCGCTCGGTCCAATCCGCCCGGTCGGGATCACGGGTGAAGTTGGGTTCCCAGTATTCCGTCTGCGTGCGCGTGCCGTCGGACTCGATGGCCAGGGTGGTGGCGGGCGGCAGCTTGCGGACGCCATGCAGAATGGTGTGCGGCGCCGGCACCACGGCGTGGAACGAAAGGTAGTGGTGCAGGGCGATCGGGTCGATCGAGGTGTCCAGATCGCCGCCGGCGACCAACGCCGGCAGGCTGGACGCGAACCGCAGCCGCGATGGCGTCTCCGCGAGGTACAGGGGCTTGATTCCGAACCGATCCCGGGCCAGGAACGTTCGATCGGTGTCTCGCTCATGGATGGCGAAGGCGAACATCCCCTGGAGGCGCTCCACGAATCGGTCGCCCCAGGCGTGGTAGGCCTTCAGCACCACTTCGGTGTCCGAGGTGGAGAAGAACCGGTAGTCCCGCTCGGCCACCAGCTGCTCGCGCAACTGCAGATAGTTGTAGATGCAGCCGTTGAAGACCATCGTGAGTCCCAGATCCGGATCGTGCATCGGCTGATTGCCACATGCCGACAGGTCGATGATCGACAGCCGCCGATGACCGAGCCCGATCGGGCCCGACGCCCACATGCCCTCGCCGTCAGGGCCACGGGGGGCCTGCATGTGGGTCATGCGTGCGACCGCGCCCATGTCTGCCGTCGCGCCGTCGAAGCGGCGTTCACCGCTGAAGCCGCACATCTGGGTTCCTCTCGGGGTGCGATGGCGTCGACGCCGTGGACATCGAGGTGGGAGGATCCACGCAGTGCGCAGATCGCGAACCTCGACACGCAGCAAAGCGCCGGTGCCCAGGGTAGGCACGGGGCGCGGGGCGCTGCCACGAACACCGTCCGAACGCGCCCGGGAGTGCCGGTCTACCGTGCCGACGTCCGGCCCTGACGCCGGGCCCTGCCCGGAGAAACCGTCGCTAGCATCGGACCCGCCCCGTCAGCTCGCGGAAAGGCCACGCGTGGAACCTGTCCCGTTGTCACCCGAACGTCGACGTCACGACCTGCAACGAATGCGCGACGAGACCTTCGACATCGTGGTGATCGGCGGCGGGGTGACCGGTGCGGGCATCGCCCTGGACGCCGCGACCCGGGGGTTGACGGTCGCGCTGGTCGAGCAGCGCGACTACGCGGCAGGAACCTCCAGCCGGTCCTCGAAGTTGATCCACGGCGGGTTGCGCTACCTCGAACAACTGAACTTCTCGTTGGTCAGGGAAGCTCTGAAGGAGCGAGGGCTGCTCCTCAACGAACTGGCCCCCCACCTGGTCAAACCGGTGTCCTTCGTCTACCCGCTGAAGCATCCGGTCTGGGAGCGGTTCTACGCCGGCGCAGGCGTCCTGCTGTACGACACACTCGGGGGTGCCCGCCAACTGCCGCGTCATCAGCACCTGTCGCGCCGCAAGGCGATGGCACTGGTTCCATCACTGCGCAAGGACGCCTTGGTCGGCGCGCTGCGGTACTGGGACGCGCAGGTCGATGATTCGCGCCACACGATGGAGACCGTACGGACCGCAGCCGCCTACGGAGCCGCCGTCGCGAATTCCGCCCGGGTGACGGACCTGCTGCGCGAGGGCGAACGCGTCATCGGCGCCACCGTGCGGGACCAGGAGGCCGGCCAGGACATCGACGTGCGCGGCCGCCAGGTGATCAATGCCACCGGGGTGTGGACCGACAAGATCCAGGACATGGTCGGACGCGGATCGATCCAGGTGCGCGCCTCCAAGGGCATCCACATCCTGGTTCCCAAAGACCGCATCCACGGCGACAGTGGCCTGATCCTGCGGACCGAGACCAGCGTGCTGTTCATCATCCCGTGGGGGCGTCACTGGCTGATCGGCACGACGGACACGGACTGGAACCTCGACCTGGCCCACCCGGCGGCATCGGGTACCGACATCCAGTACCTGCTCGATCACGTCAACCGGGTGCTGCAGACGCCGCTGACGCACGAGGACGTCGAAGGGGTCTACGCCGGCTTGCGGCCGTTGTTGACCGGTGAGTCAGAAGCCAGCAGCAAACTGTCCCGCGAGCATGCCGTCGCCCAGACCGCGGCAGGCCTGATCACGATTGCCGGGGGGAAGTACACGACCTATCGCGTGATGGCGAAGGACGCCGTCGACCTTGCCGCACGTGCACTCCCCCAGCGCGTCCCCGAATGCGTCACCGACCGCACACCGTTGCTGGGCGCCGAGGGCTACCACGCCCTGTGGAACCGCCGTAGCCGGATCGCGGAGGAAGCCGACCTGCACGTCAGTCGCGTCGAGCATCTGCTCAACCGGTACGGCGCCATGCTCACGGAGGTACTCGCACTCCTTGAGGACCGACCGGAACTCGGAGATCGGATTTCCGGCGCCGACACCTACCTCAAGGTCGAGGCGGTCTATGCGGCCGCCAATGAGGGTGTCAACCACCTCGACGACTTCCTCACCCGCCGGACGCACATCTCCATCGAGACCTTCGACCGCGGCCTGGCCGCGGCACGTGACGTAGCCCCTCTGATCGGCGAGGTGCTCGGGTGGGACGACGCCATCCTCGCTCGCGAGATCGAGCACTACGAAGCACGCGTCGCGGCGGAGTTGGAATCACAGAAGATGCCGGACGACCGCACGGCGGATGCGGCTCGGATGGGCGCGCGCGACGTCCGCGTCGGTGGTGCCACGTAACGAACCTCGGCGGCTTCGACACCACGAGAGCGCGCGTCACGCGACGAGCGAGGTGTCGAGGTCGAGGTCGACCACCCGGTTCAGCACGTCGACCACTTCCGCG
>JBDNIX010000441.1:0-3432 GCA_041688045.1 Nitriliruptoraceae bacterium | reverse complement strand
GATGGCCCGCTTCAGGGCGTGTCGGGCGGATACGTCGACGGGTTCGCCGCGGAACCAGATGTCGGCCACGGCCACCGCGCTGTTGGGTCCCCAACCCAGCCGCAGGTCGTCGAGGTGCGGGAGCAGTTCCTCGAGCAGGACCCGGATCTCCAGACGTGCCAGCCACTCGCCGATGCACCGATGCGGACCGCCCCGCCCGAAGGCCAGGTGATCGTTGGGGTCACGGGCGATGTCGAACCGATACGGATCGGGGAACTGTCGGTCGTCGAAGTTCCCGGCGATCCACCACAGGACGACCTTGTCCCCCGCGCGGATCCGTTGGTCGTGCACCTCGACATCCGCGGTCGCGGTCCGGCGGAAATGCATGGTGACCGAGGTCCACCGCAGCATCTCCTCGACGGCGGACGGGATCAGGTCGGGATGCTCCTGGAGCCTGGCCAACTCCTCCGGGTGTTCCAACAGGGCCACCAATCCGCCCACCATCGAGTAGCGCGTGGTGTCGTTGCCCGCGGCGACCATCAAGGTGAAGAAGTTCTTGAACTCGAGGTCGGTGAGTGGTTCACCGTCCATCGTGGGCGCCAGCAACTTGGTCACGACATCGTCCCGCGGGTGGTCGCGGCGGTCATCGGCGAGCTTCTGGGCGTACTCGAACAACTCGATCCCGGCTGGACTGCGAAACGGCATCAGCCGGAAGCCCTGCGTATCGCTCTGACCGACGACATGGTCGGTGAACTCCGGATCGGAGTTGCCGATCATGGCGTCGCCGCGGTCCACCAGGTAGCTGTAGTCCTCCTCCGGTGCACCCAACAGCCGACCGAGCATCCGCATCGGCAACTGACGGGCGACGTCCGTGACGAAATCGAACCGTCGGGCCGGGAGAGCCTCGTCGATGACGGCCCGCGCAAGCAGCCGGATCGCGTCCTCGTAGGACGCCACCATCCGGCGCGTGAACCCGCCCTGGACCAGTCGACGCAACCGGGTGTGTTCGGGCGGATCCATCTCCATCATCGTGCGCCGCGCTTCGGTCTCCTGCGCGTCCATCTCCTCCAGACGTATCCCTGCACGGGACGTGAAGGTCTTGAAGTCGCGGCTCATGGCGACGATGTCCTGGTAGCGCGTGATCGACCAGAACCCGCCGCCGTCACGTTCGTCGGTCCACGCCACGGGTTCGTCGTCGCGCAACCGGTGGAAGGTCGCATGGGGAACGCCACCGCGATAGACGTCCGGGTCGGTGATGTCCAACCAGCGATCACCGATGACCTGCCGTGCCTGGATCGTTTGCGTCGACATCCGACGAACCTCCCACGCCGCGAACAGTCGGCCGGAAACCCTCCCGAGCCGGGCCGGCGCAGAACGTATCAGTTTCGTTCGGGTCCGAACAGTCGCTACGGGCGGGCTAGCATCCGCGGACGCCGCTCGGATCAAGGAGCCCTGATGCGTGCGGTGTTCCTCCAGCACGATCCCGGATCGCGCCCGGGACCGGTCGGGGACGGGACCTGGCACGGAGACGAGCGTGGCGTGCCGGTCCTGGGCATCTGCTTCGGTGGCCAGGCACTGGCCGCCGCCCACGGCGGGACCGTGACCGCGGCTCCGCAGCCGGAAATCGGGTGGTTCCCGATCGAGTCCGACGATCAGGATCTGATTCCGAACGGGCCCTGGATGCAGTGGCATGGCGATCGATTCACGGTGCCGCGTGTCGCCACGGAGCTGGCCCGCAACGATGTCGGCCCGCCGGCGTTCAGGCTTCGCCGCAACCCCGCCGTCCAGTTTCACCCCGAGGTCATGAAGCCGCGATCCGGTTGTGGATCGAACTGGGCGGCGATGCAGCGACCCGGGCGTTGGCCGTCGCCGGGACCAGGGCGGAGCGGGTTCTGGCCGATGCCCGGGCCCAGCAGTCCCGTACACCGGTGGACGTCGCCAGACTGGTCGGCCGCTTCCCGGGGGACGTCGCAGGATCGACCTGACCGCCCGTCACACGCCACGGGCGGTGGCCCCGATGACCGCCGGGGAAACGGCCGCCACCAACGTCTCGACATCCGACACGTCGTTGTAGAGGTGGCACCCGATCCGGAGGGACCCGGCACGGACCGCGGCGGACACGCCGTGGGCAGCCAGATCGACCGGGGCATCCTTCGGCATGGTCACGATCGCCCAGGGCGACGACGGTAGCCCGAGCCGCTCGCGGACCGCCATGGCCAGCGCGACGTCATGCCGGTGGATGGCCGCCACGCCGGTGTCGGCGATCAGCTCCAACGCCGGCGCCGTTCCGACCCAGCAGAGCCAGGCCGGTGAGACATCCGCCCGCCGGGCGGACGATGCCAGCACCATGTCCGAACCGTAGATCGAGCCCCAGACGTCCTCCCCCGCGTACCACCCGGCCGCGACGGGCACCAGATCGTCCAGGCGTTCCGGACGGATCACCAGAAAGGCGGTACCGCGCGGTGACAGCAGCCACTTGTAGGCACCGACCACCAGGTAGTCGACGCGCGACGCGTCCACCGGCAGCCACCCGACCGCGTGGGTCCCATCGACCAGCGTCTGCGCCCCGTGCCGAGCCGCCGCTTCGCAGACCGCGTCCAGGTCCGCGATGCGGCCATCCGAGGACTGCACCAGGCTGAAGGCGACGAGGTCGGTCGTCTGGTCGACCGCCTCGGCGAGATCGGCGAGTTGCACGGTCCGCACCGTGATACCTCGATGCTGCTGGACCAACAGCGGAAACAGCAGCGAGGTGAAGTCGCCCTCGACGGCGACGACGCGGCAACCGTCGGGCAGTGAGGCGGCGACGGTTCCGACCAGCACCGACACCTGATTGGCGACCGCGACGTCGGCGGGTGTCACGCCGACGAGCCCGGCGAACAGTTCCCGGGATCGCGCGACGGCGGCGTCGTACTCCCGTGTCGTGGCCACCCCCCGCTGCCAGCGCGCGAGCGCGTCGTGCATGACCTCCACCACGGTGTCGGGCGGCAGCCCGTAGGTGGGGGTGTCGAGGTAGACCGTGTCCGGCGAGAATCGGGAGCGCAGCGCCCCGAGTCCTGGTGCAGGAGCGAGAGGGGCATCGGGCATTGGCGACTCCGGGACGACGACCCGGCCAACCTACGTCAGCGCGCGACGATCTCGGCAGCGGCGTCGCGGATCAGCGCAAGTGCCACGTCAATCGTCTGGCGCGTCGTGCGGTGCGACAGCACGACCAGGCGCACGACGACCCGCCCTTCGATCACGGTGGTCGACAGCCGGATCCGGCCGTCGCGATGGACCGCCTGCAGCAACGCATCCTGCGCGGCATCGTCGCCCGGGACGCGGAAGGTCACGATCGTCAGGTCCGGTTCGGCCAGCACCTCGATGTTCGGGTCCGCGGCAAGGGTGTGCCACGCCCGCTCGGCGAGGCTGAGCTTGTCATCGAGTGCATCGCGGAACGCATCCTCGCCGTGAAGG
>JBDNIX010000440.1:0-6130 GCA_041688045.1 Nitriliruptoraceae bacterium | reverse complement strand
TCGGGATCGGCATTTCGAGCTACTACCGTATGGTAGGACTAAGACGCTGCCCGTTTCGCGCCTTCCCCGCTCCTCGACGGCCCCCTTCCGTCTGGGACCGGCGGGCTGCCGCCCGGCAGAACCGGCGAGGGGATCCCGACATCGACCGCACCCTTCGAGCCATCGACCACCTCTCCAAGCCTTTTGTTCTCCCACCGAACGAACAGGCAACCGTGAGCACCCAACCTACGAGCCGGTGCGGACCATCGCCGCTGCAGCCGCACTCTCCGTCGTCTTGATCGGGTGCGGCCGGAGCGACGATCCAACCGTGGTCATGCCTGCGGATCACACACCAGTCGAGGAGCCCGACGGCGATGCTGCAGCGGGCAGTGAAGACGATGACGCCGACATCGAGTTCGTCCAGGGATGATCGTTCACCACGAGGTTGCCATCGACATGGCCCAACTCGTCGATACACGCAGCGAACGGTAGGAGCTGATCGACCTCGCCTTGGGAGACCAACAGCGTGCAGGACGACGAGAGCGCGCTGCTGCACGGCATGCTCGAGCGCATGGGCGCGACCAGATGGCCATGGACGACGTGAAGGACATGGACCACGGTGCCATGGGCATGATGGGCAACGCCGAGATGGGCGAGCTCCACCAGCTCGATGGAGACGAGTTCGACCGTCGCTTCATGGAGGTCATGGTCGGGCACCACCCGGGCGCCATCGACATGGTCGAGCGCGTCCTCGCCGAAGAGCAGTTTGAGGAGGTCGCCGGGTTCCCGCAGATAGTCATCAGGGCCCAGCAGACCGAGATCGGGCAGATGAGCCAGTGGCTCGAGGAGTGGGAGCTGGCCTGATCGCGCCTACGGGGCGGACGAGCGAGCGGTCCGTAGGCGCGAAGCCATCAGGTACGGCATCGGCACCTGCCCGTCTCCCTCGAGGCGGCTGTCCACCAACATGTCGCGCAGCAGCCGCCCGGGCGGATCGGAGAATGGCTCGCGCACGTTCGAGAGCCCATCCGTGGTGTCCGTGTAGAACAGGCAGTGCGGCCGCTTGAACAGCCCGGCCAGGACGGGAGGTTGGCATCCGTCGGGCCATGGTCGTCGGCCAGGGACGGGTGCCGTGACGGCTGACACGGCTGCGGGGGGCCATCACCTCGGAACACGGCGCCTGCCGGTCACCGTCCCGTGGTGGACCAGTGCCAGGCTTCGGACGGCAAATTCTGGAAGCCGAAGCGGCCAGCGTTTCGCTGTAGCCAGTCGAAACCCGCGTTGCCGCTGCACGCCGCGCTGCGCCGCGGGTAGCAGATCGTGCGACCCTGCCATGTGAAGTCGATGGCCAGCCCCTTCTCGTGCGCGGAGCTGCCCGGACGAGCGGTCGGCACACGACACGACGACGCCGGGGAGTCGTACACGTCCGGACATCCGTTCGCTCGACGCAGCTGGGCCTGCACTTGCGGTGAACGCCAACCCGATCCCCCGAGCACGATCCCGTCCGTCCTGGCTGCCGCCAGAAGCGCCTCGAGTGACGACCCCAACTCGGCCGCGACCGTGATGCCTCCGACGGTCACCAACGAACCGGAAGAAGCCGACGGGCCCACCTGCCGTCGGGCTTGGGCAGCTCGCTCCGTCTCGAGGCGTCGCTGCTCCTCCCCCGTCTGCAGATCCTGCTCCAGATCCCCGATTCGACGTCGGGCGGTGTCACGCTCCCCAACCAGCTGTGCGAGGCGATCCTCCTGACGTCGCTGCTCGACACTCGAAGCGCTGACCAGTGCAGACACCTGGGCGTGGGCCTGCGCTGCGTCGTTGCGTGCGACGTCGGCCTCCTCGAGCGTCGCCTTTCGCCGCTGCTCCTCCTGCGCGGCCCGGCCCGCCAGCGCGTGGACCTGCACGATCAGGGTTTCGCTCTGCTCGACCACGACCGACCAGTCGCCCAGACCTCGCTGCAGGTAGTTGACGGCATCGGCCAGCTCAGCGGGTCCCGCACCGGATGACAACGATCCGAGGACTGCGATCGGCGATGACCGAGCCGCGCCGAACTTGAAGGCTTCCCGCGACAGGACGGCCAGCCCGTCCTCGTTGTTCTGCAGGGCCTGCTCCGATGCCGACAGCTCGTCGGCCGCCCGTTCGGCTTGGAGAGCCGCGGCTTCGGCAGCCTCGTCGGCCCGCTCCGCTCGCTGCTCGGCCTGCGTGAGCGCGGCCGCAGCCGCCTCGAAATCCTGATGCAGCCCTTCGAGCGCGCCACGTGCCTCGGCCGCCTGCCGTTCGGTTTGGTCCCGTTCACGGTCGATGTCCTCAAGACGCTGACGGGTCTCATCGAGCCGGCCGCGTAGTTCGTCGGGACTCTGTGCGTAGGCGGTCGGCACGATCGCGGCCGCCAACACCACGACCAGTACGGATGCCGCCCCGAGGAAGGGGATCTTCGGCATGGCACGCCTCTCGGAGGTGATCTGAACCGGGCCTGCCGAGGCTATCTACGATGGCTGTGTCGTACCAACTGGGGGCCGGGCGCCCTCGCTTCTTGACCGGATGTTGACGGGGAACGCGCCGGAACCTTGACCGTGCCACGGCATCGTTGGGCCACGACATCGCACAGGCCGTCAGATCCACGCCGCGAACGCGCGAGGGCCGTCATGACCGTGCAGCTGGCTCGTGAACATGGCACGCCGGTGCGCGCCCGCCTCCGACGCATCGAAGGGCAGGCTCACGCGTTGGTGACCATGCATGACGCGGGCCGTTCCAGCACCGAGTTGTTTGAACAGATCGCTGCGGTCCGAGCAGCCTTATGCGGCGTGGGCATGGCGATCATCGCCACTGAAGCGGTCGCAGCCGGCGAGTCTGGACGTGCCTCAGGCCGGGGCCAGGTGCCGGACGAACAGCTCGACGCGCTGCTCGCGCTGGTGTACAGGTTGGTTCGGTGCACATGAGCGAGCTGCCCCTTGCTGAGCTTGCGCGCAACGACGTGACGAGGCCCACGGCTTCTGCCGGGGTCGACGATGCCACGCGGGGGGTCGCCCGACGGTTGCGAACGGCGTTGCTGGCGCTATGGGCCGCGGTCACCGGCGCGGCTCCGCACGTGCTGCATCACGTCGGACCGTTGGCGGGGACGGCACTGGTCGCCGGTGCAGGTGGTCAGGTGCTGTTCGGAGCGGCGGGGTTCGTGGCGACGATCCCGATGCTTCGGCGTCTGCGTCGCCGTACCGGCAGCTGGCGTGCGCCCGGCCTGGCTCTGGCGGCCTTCGCGGTCATCTACGCGCTCTCGACGGTGTTCATCGGCCCGGCGATCAGTGCCGCAACCAGCCCGGACACCGTGACGCCGACCGAGCAGGTCGAGGTGGACCACCACGGCCACGACCCCGAAGGGAACTGACCGATGCTCGCTGCCATCCCGCCACCGCCGCTGACCTCCTTGCACCTGGGCCCGTTGCGCATCACCGTCTTCGGTGTGCTGGTGGCGGTCGCGGTGCTGGTGGGTCTGCAGGTGACCCGCCGCCGGTTCGCCGCAGACGGCGGTGATCCTGAGCTGGCCGATCGGGTGCTGTTCCCTGCCATCGTGGTCGGGTTCCTCGGTGCCCGGCTGGCCTACATCGTGACCCACACCGGCCGGTACCAGGGCCGCTGGCTCGAGGTCTTCGCGGTCTGGCAGGGCGGTCTGGCGTTGTTCGGCGGGTTGACGTTCGGCACGCTGACCGCGATCTTGCTGGTCCGCCGCTACCGGGGCGATCTGGGGGCGTTCGCGGGTGCGGCCGCTCTCGGGATCCCGCTGGCGCAGGCGATCGGCCGGCCCGCCGATTACTTCAGCCAGGAGCTGTACGGCACGCCGAGCAGCCTGCCATGGGCGGTGGAGGTCCCCGAACGGTTCCGTCCGGCCGCCTACGCGGACGCGACCACCTTCCATCCTGCGTTCTTCTACGAGGCGTTGTGGAGTCTGGCGACGGTGGCGGTCCTGTTGCTGCTCGAGCGGTACGGGCTGCTGCGACGGGGGCAGCTGTTCCTGGGCTACCTGATCGCCTACGGCGTGGGCCGGTTCGCCCTCGAGCTGATACGTACCGACACGACCTTTCGGCTGCTCGGGGTCTCCCGTAACGGCTGGGTTGCGCTGGCCCTGGTCGTCGGTGGAACCGTGGGCCTGGCCTACCGCAGGTACCGCCGTTCCGCAGGTGGGAGCGATGCGCTGCGGCCGACCCCTGCGCCCGCCACACACTGATCATGTCGAGGTCCTGAGGGAAGGGAGCGAGTCGATGCCGGAACCGAGATCCGCGCAGGTGCCAGTCACGTACGTGACGGCACCCGCCTGCCACCACTGCGAGCACGGGCGCGTGGTGTTGACCCAGCTTGCTGCGCGCGTGCCGCTGGACGTACGTGAGGTGAGGCTGGACTCCGAGGAGGGTCGCCGGCTGCTGGCGACCCACAGGTTCGCGTTCCCGCCGGCGGTGGTCATCGATGGACGGCTGGTAGCGCATGGCCGGCTCTCGGCCCGTCGGCTCGCCCGTCTCCTGCCGCGCGGGGTGGCGTGATGGAAGGTGTCTTCCTCGGAGGCTCGCTCGCAGCTGCGTTCCTGGCGGGCTCGATCGCGCTGTTCGCGCCCTGCTGCATTACGGTGCTGTTCCCGAGCTACCTCGCTGCGGCGGTGAGGAACGCCCGCTGGCGGCTCGTGCCGCTGACCTTGGTGCTCGCCGCTGGCGTCGCGACGGTGCTGGTTCCGGTCACGCTCGGGGGTGAGCCTGCTGACCCGCAGCCTGATGCGCTACCACAGCACCGTGTACCTGGTCGGTGCCGGGCTCATGCTGGTTATGGCCATCGTAGTCGCCGCCGGCAAGACCTGGTCGCTCCCGCTGGTGCGCCGTTCTCCGGACGTCTCCCGCACCGACTCGGGCGGCGTGTATGCCCTGGGCGTGTTCTCCGGGGCGGCCTCCGCCTGCTGCGCCCCGGCCCTGGCCGGGGTCCTGACCCTGACCGCGGTCACGCCCTCGACGGCGACCAGCGTCGGGATCGGGCTCGCCTACGTCGCCGGGATGGTCTCGCCGCTGCTGCTTCTGACCCTGCTGTGGGACCGGACCCGGTTGCGGGACCGGGTCACGATGACCTCACGACCCGTCACCTGGTCGCTGGCTGGCCGCAGCCTGACGACCACGACGTTCAACCTGGCGATGGCGGTGGTGTTCGCGCTGATGGCGGCGGTGCTGGTCGTGGTCGCGGTCACGGGGGCGAGCCTCGCACCGGATGCCCAGACCGCCGCCGGGACCTGGTTGGCCGACCGTCTCGCCCCCGTTACGTCCGCGCTCGCGCCGGTCCCCAACTGGGTCACCGGGCTCGTGCTGCTGGCCGGCGGCGCGGCGACCGTGTGGTGGTCCTCGCGGAGCCGCAGCCACGAGGTGCGCGACCCGGACCCCACCGAGGAGGAGGCCGCTGATGTTCACCACGCCTGCCACTGACAGCCCCAGCACGGACGTCGACACCGGGTCGCCGCCGCCGCGCTCGCCCACCGGCAGGCGGTGGTTGCCGTGGCTCGGGCTGCTGCCGCTGCTGGCCATCGGTGGGTTCGTCGCCGTCGAGCTGCTCCGCCCACCGGTCGAGCCGTCCACGATCGGTTCCGCCGCGCCCGATTTCGAGCTCGCCGACACCACCGGGGGGACCGAGTCGCTCGCCGAAGCGCTCACCGAAGGCGACGACGGGGCGCTGCTGTACTTCTCGATGGGGGTCGGCTGCGGCGGCTGCTTCGCTCAGATCCCCGAGATCGCCGGACCCCTGGCCGATCGCGGTATCCGGCTCGTCTCGGTCGTGGTCGACGACCCCGAGATCGCCCGCGTCGAGGCCGAGCGCTACGGGGCCACAACCCCGGTCGCGCTCGACCCCGACCGCTCGGTGTCCGAGGCCTACGCGATGTTGGGGGTGTACGGCCACGGCGACCGGCCCTCGCACAGCTTCGCTCGCGTCGGGCCGGACGGAACGATCATCGACGTGCGCCGCTACGCCGAGATGTTCGTATCCCTCGACCAGCTGCTCGCAGATCTCGAGATCCCGACGGAGGCCTCTTGAGCACCGCACTCGCGACCGCTGCAACGGCAGGCCGTTGGGCGCGGGCGGCTCCGCGGCTTGCAAGTCATCGCGTGGCTCACCACGGGGCGCCTACAGGTGTTCAGCC